>NZ_BADX01000128.1:0-6755 GCF_000241365.1 Pseudoalteromonas sp. BSi20480
ATCTAGGCCATAATTTTGATATACCCAACCTGAAAGCACTGTACCAATTAATCTCCCCATAGCATTAGCCATATAGTAAAAACCAACATCAAGCGATACACCGTCACTACCTGCATAACTGACGATGAGATAGCTATGTAAAGAAGAGTTAATAGCGAAAACAGCCCCAAAAATCAGTAGTCCTATAATGATTGAAGCTTGAATATGAAAATTAAAATGCAAGGCCAAAGCAATCACAGCAGGTATTAATGTTAAGTAGCTTGCCCATAAAAATGCTGACCTACCCGTTGGCACATTACCTTGCTTTTCCCTCGTGCCTTTTCCGGTAATAATAGGCGCAACAGACTGAACTATGCCATAGCCAATGACCCAACTTGCCATAAAACCTCCAACCCACCAATGATCCCAATTAAAGGTCACAGCTAAAAAAACGGGTAACGCTACGACAAACCAAACATCTCTTGCACCAAATAAAAACATTCGAGCAGCAGAAAGAATGTTTATTGACGAACTCTTAGAGAAAATATCATTAAATTTAGGTTTATTTGTCGCCTTGCCCAAATCATCTTTTAAGGCGATTAAACTAAATACCCACACTATGGCTAATAGTGAAGCCATTAAGATGATTGCACCTTTAAATTCAAGCAAGGTTAGTAACAAACCTCCAAGAAAGAACCCTACACCTTTTAGCGCATTTTTAGACCCTGTAAGTATAGCAACCCACTGATAAAGCTTACCTTCAGCGCCTACTGGAACAAGTAACTTTATCGAGCTTTTCGCACTCATTTTATTTAAATCTTTAGCGATACCTGATAAAGCTTGTGCCGCCATTACATAGATAACTGTTAGCATTTCAGCAGGAACAACAAGCATACCAAGCGCAATTATTTGTATGGCTAAGCCAATGTTCATGGTTTTGTTCAAACCAAGTCGTGCACCTAGCCAACCACCAACAAGATTCGTAATAACACCAAATATTTCATAAAATAAAAACAGCATGGCAATATTTAAAGGGCTATATCCTAACTGATGAAAATATAGCACTACGAGCATGCGTAGTGCACCATCGGTTAAAGTAAACGCCCAGTAATTACCTGTTATCACCAAATATTGTTTAATTTGCGGTGATAACGCTTTGAGTGATAAAAGCCCCATGATTAACCTTTGTCCGCCAAACCAACCATACGTGCTAGCTCAGCCGTTCTATTGGCATAGCCCCATTCATTGTCATACCAAACATAAAGTTTTACTTGTGTACCATTTACTACCATCGTTGATAATGCATCAATGATGCTAGAACGTGGATCAGTTTTATAATCAATAGACACTAGTGGTCGTTCTTCATATCCCATGATGTTTTTCAATTCACCTTGTGCTGCTTGTTTAAGTACTTTATTTACTTCTTCAACAGTTGTAGCTCGTTCAACTTCAAAAACACAATCTGTAATTGATGCATTAGTTAAAGGAACTCGTATTGCATGACCATTTAACTTCCCTTTTAGTTCAGGAAAAATATGCGTAATTGCCGTAGCCGAGCCAGTTGTTGTCGGAATTAAGCTCATGCCACATGCTCGTGCTCTACGTAAATCCTTATGGGGGGCATCTAATATGGTTTGCGTATTAGTAATGTCATGGATAGTGGTCATTGAACCATGCTTAATACCTATTTTTTCATGAATAACTTTGACCACTGGCGCTAGGCAATTAGTGGTACATGAAGCTGCTGTTACGATAGGATGAATAGCTTTGTCGTATAAATTTTCATTTACTCCCATAACGATATTCAATACACCATCTTCTTTTACAGGAGCTGTAACCACAACACGCTTTACACCTTGATCTAAATAGGCTTGTAACAGCGCTTTCGTTTTTATTTTTCCTGATGCCTCAATTACTACATCACACTTAGACCAGTCAGTGTCTTGAGTCGCTTTGTTTTGCGTGCAAGGAATAGCCTTGTTATTGATAATTATTGAATCGCCTTCATGATTCGCCTCATGATGCCAACGACCATGTACTGAATCAAACGTCATTAAATGTCCAAGTGTTTCAGCATTTCCCGCAGGATCATTGATTTGAATAATCTCTATATCATCCCAATCAAATGCTGCACGCATTGATAAACGTCCCATACGGCCAAAACCGTTAATACCGATTTTAATTGTCATAAATCTGTCCTGAATGTTGTTAAAAATTATAAATAAGTATTGAAATAATCAAGCTGTACTGGGTGTTTTAGCGCTTTAGGCCGTATTTCCTGTACTGCTTCAATTACCTTTTCACCTGACCACCCAAAAGCTAAAAGTATAAGTCCAATCACTAATCCTGTTCTGCCAGAGCCACCTTTGCAGTGAACAGCAATGGTGCCCTTGTTATTTATCACCTCTAAAATGTTAGCCTTTTGAGCATCCCACTGAGATTCAAAGGCTTGGCTTGGGGCAGCATCATCTAAAATGGGTAATTGAACCCACTCAATTCCTTGCTTTTCACATTCAGTTGGTAAAGAGAGTGCATTGTTTTTTTCCATTTCTTCGTCAAACATCAACGTAATAAGCATGTTAGTACCTGCTTGTTTAAGTGTTGATATAGACTCAACTAAAATAGAATCTTTCGTGCCTGGGCACGGGGTAAATATAAGTTGGCTACCGTTTTCAAGTGCCAAAATATCAAAAGGATGTGACATTATTTTTCCTATCGTTAATTATCTGTGCAATGTATTGATTTACAGTTATTTGCATAAGGTTTACTTTCTATTTGAATGGTGACGTGAGAAACATTAAATTCATGTTGGATAGTAGATGTTATCTCTTCGAGTAAATTTCCATCATTTAAACAGTTAACTTTTGCTATTGCTGTAACCATAATTCAATCTCTTGACGGTGGGGAATAGAGCCACTATGCACATTAACTTCATCAATAATTACAGCAGGAGTACTCATTACGCCATACCCCATAATTACTTCAGGATCAGTTTCTTTGATTACGTGTACATCTACATTTAATTCAGTAGCTATTTTTGCAATAACTTCAATGGTTTTTGTACATTTTGCACAACCAGTACCTAATACTTTTATTTCTTTCATGATTTTTCCTTAAATAAAGGGGGTCAGATAATTAAAAATCCAACCAATTAACGTAAATGCAACGAGTAGAAGTGCAAAAAGTACTACTAGTAATCGCCACTGCATTACTTGTTTTAATAAAATAAATTCAGGAAAACTTGCTGCCACAGTACTCATACAAAAGGCGAGTGTTGTTCCAATAGGAAGTCCTTGTTTAATTAAACTTTCCATCACAGGAATTACACCTGTGGCATTGGAATATAAAGGTATACCTAATAATACGGCAGATGGAACTGACCACCATTGACCATTACCTAAATGCTCTTCAATCCAGCCATCAGGAACAAAACCATGTAACGCAGAGCCTAGCCCAACACCAATGATCACCCATTTCCATACTCGGCCAAAAATCTCTAACATTTCCTCTTTGGCAAAGGTATGTCGCTCTTTTAAAGACAAGCTTTCAACCTGTTTGGATTGAACTGTAGAGGAAGCCTTTTGACCACGCTCTAAAGCTTTCGCAGCAAAGGATTGCAACCAGCGCTCAGCCCTAATAGCATCAAGGAAAATACCGCCTAAAATCCCAACAGACATACCAACAACCACATACAGTAACGTGAATTTCCATCCTAATAAGCTTAGTAACAGCAAGACCGCAACTTCATTGATTAGCGGAGAGGTAATGAGAAATGACATAGTGATGCCAACAGGAATACCTGCTGACGTAAAACCTAAAAATACAGGAATACTTGAACAGGAACAAAAAGGGGTTATTGCGCCAAAACTAGAGCCTAATATGTAACCGACACCTTTATGTTTATCGGCTAAATAATCACGAACACGCTCTACATTTATTGATGCTCTTATCAATGCAATGACGTAAATCATCACTAGTAATAAAAAGAAAATTTTGGTGGTGTCTTCAATAAAAAAATGAAGTGCATCGCCTAATTTTGTTGCTTTCGACAATCCAAAAACATCAACGACTAACCATGTGGCTAAGTCAGTAAATACCTCAAACATGGCTTTCCCCAAACCAGCCTTGTGTACGGTTAATAATATAAACTAATGACAACATAACAGGCACTTCAACCAATACCCCAACAACGGTCGCCAAAGCTGCTCCAGAATGTAAACCAAAAAGGGATATAGCCACCGCAACCGCTAATTCAAAGAAGTTAGATGTACCTATCAAACATGCTGGAGCCGCTATGTTATGTGGTAGTCTCATCCATTTTGCTGCTAAGTACGCGATAATGAAAATACCGTATGTTTGGATCATTAGAGGAATGGCAATTAAGCCAATGGTTTCAGGTTCAGAAATGATGGTATTTGCTTGAAATCCAAATAATAACACCACTGTTGCTAACAGGCCGATAACCGACCAAGGCTTTAATGTTGATAACAATTCATTTAATGATTGTTCACCATTACCATTATTCAGGATTTTACGAGTCACTACTCCTGCAATTAAAGGCAGCAAAACATAAAGCACTACAGAAATCATCAACGTTTCCCAAGGAACTTGAATATCACTTACACCAAGTAAAAATGCCGAGATAGGTGCGAAAGCAAAGATCATGATCACATCATTTACTGATACTTGAACCAATGTATAGTTCGGATCACCTTTCGTTAACTGTGACCATACAAATACCATTGCAGTACAAGGGGCTACGCCCAATAAAATCATGCCAGCGATGTATTCTTGTGCAGATGCAGGATCAACTAAATCAGCAAAAAGGAAAGTAAAGAAAAACCAACCTAAACCAGCCATGGTGAAAGGTTTAACCAACCAGTTTATGACAATAGTTAACACAAGCCCTTTAGGGTTTTTACCCACATCTTTTATCGCTGAAAAATCAATTTGAACCATCATGGGATAAATCATCACCCAGATGAAAACAGCGACTACAATGTTAACGTGTGCAATCTCAAAGTTGGCAATCACTTGAAAAGCATCAGGTTGCCATAAGCCTAATACCACACCAAGCACAATGCTTAAGCCAACCCAAACCGATAAATAACGCTCAAAAATACCCATTATTCAATCCTTTACTCATTCTTTATAGAAAATTTATTTACAGAAATTTGCTCGATTAGGTCTATTTTGCATATTAGCTAAACGCTGAAGTTCGTTACTAACCAGAGGAACATTATTCTCTGTTGTTTGTGCAATCACAGATTTAGCCCATAACGGTAAGTCAGGATTGATACGATAAAACACCCACTGACCGTGCTTTCTATCAGTTATCACTTTAGCTTTTTTCAAAACAGCTAAATTACGTGATACTTTGGGCTGGCTATCTTCTTCCATCGCTTCCATTAACTCACAAACGCAAAGCTCACCATGATAATGCGTCAACATTAACGTTTTCAGTCGGATATCATCAGTTAGGCTTTTATAAAAGGAGATGGGGTCAAATTCGTCACTTTTGACATCAATTGAGGTTTTTGTATCACCACAACTGATCTTAGCGTCCTTTTCTTCAACCAAAATAAACATAGATAGACGGTTGTTAAGCTCGTTTAATGTTGTAGAAAAAGGGTTACTACCAGAACGCTCTTTTGGATCGGGAAAATCCCAAGCTAACTGCTTAACGGCATTAGGGTAGCTGCGACATTCATTATTAGCTTTATCGCATAGTGTAATGACGTAATCAAATACTTGACCTTCAAAGACATTCACACTTTTAGACACTAAATCGTTAGTATCTAAGCCAAACTTTTCTAAAGCATCAATCGCACGAACATCAACGGCATCAGGTTTAGTACCTGCACTAAAAACATTAAATATGTCTCCCGCTTTATGCCGCAATAACGCTTCAGCCATTTGAGATCTAGCCGAGTTTGCAGTGCAAAGGAAAAGGATTTTTTTATTTTTTAGGCTTTTCATATGAAACCTTAGTTATTTGCATGTGAATTATTATATATATGAAAAATCACATATACAAGCATTGGCATATAAAAAGATTTAAATCTGAAGCATGATTTAAATTTTATAAACGAACTTTTCGTACAAATAGATTCTTAGTGATTTCGAGGGGATGAGCACAAAACCCCTTTTAGATAAATCAGTAGATATTTCAACTTTAGAGGAAATATCTACTGCAATTAGTGCTCAATAAACTGTTATTAATGATATCAATGTTTGGAACATAGCCAATTAGAACAAACGCTATTCTTTCAGTTTCATCAAAAGAGCCATTAGTTAAAGAGGAATATCAAAAAATCCTAATGAATTCTTCACCTCAACTTTCTCATGGGTCTATTGAAATACATAATAGGTAAATTGATTTCATTTTCGAGAATATTTTAAATAATTCTCGTTTTAATATTACGATTACTTAGGTAATCGTAATATTAAAACGTTCTTTAGAAGCATCTCATTCATATAGAATTCTCCAAGTAATCCATATCACAAAATGGTCGAATACTTGCGGAGAAATATGATTGATGAAGAATGATTGGGAGTTTTCGTGCGTCTTTATGGTTTAGCAGTGTTTCTTTAATGCCATTACTAAATTCACAATAATTGATCATAGACATAGCGGGTGATTCAACATGAATACATTCGAATATCAGCCTTTGCTGCTCAAAATAAAATATAAAAACCTGCTTCTCTGGAATATCTCTAATTGATATTTTAAGTGTTGGTAAATTACTGTTGATTTCTTCTGTTAAACTTGGGGA
>NZ_BADX01000127.1:0-19775 GCF_000241365.1 Pseudoalteromonas sp. BSi20480
GTTTTTTTTGCTTAAAATTAAACATTTTAGGGAATTAAATACCACCTAACTTTTCAGCACGTGCTTTACATTGGTTGTATGTTTCTACACATTTAGCAGAACATATTTGTTGCTTAAGCCCTTCAGCTGTTGTTTGTTGCTCGCAGGTGCTTTCGCAGCGAAAGTTTTGTTGAGCACATTGGTTCATCTCGGCATTTTCAACATGGTTTTGACAACCGGCTAAAACAGCTAAAGTGAGCGCAACCACGCTTGTTTTTATTAATATATGCATTTTTAATCCTTAAAGTAAGCTCAATAAATTAAATATCGACCTGCATGTTGTCAATTAATCTCACAGAGCCTAAAAAGGCGGCGGCTAAAATAACAAAATGGTTATCATCGAGTGTAGCAGTTTTTAAGGTATCTCGTTGAGCTATCTCAAAATAGTCTGGCTTTAAGCCTGCTTGCTCTAGGCTTTGCTTAGCATGTGTTTTAAGCGAAGTGAAATCTTTATTACCTAGCTTAAGCTGCTCTGCACACTGGCCTAGCGCTTTAAATAAAGCGGTTGCTGTTGTTTTTTGCTCTGCTGATAAGTAGCCATTTCGTGAACTCATAGCAAGCCCTGATACTTCTCGCATGGTGGGTACACCAATAATTTCAACAGGCATAGATAGGTCGCGAGCCATCGTTTTAATCACTTGCAGTTGCTGAAAGTCTTTTTCACCAAAGCAAGCGTAGTCAGGTTGCACTAGGTTAAATAGCTTAGTAACAACAGTTGCAACGCCTTTAAAGTGCCCTGGGCGCGAACCACCACAGTAACCAAGCGACACGCCAGGTACGTCAACAAAGCTTTGCTCACCAAGCCCATTTGGATAAATTGTGCTTACACTTGGTGTAAATACAATATCAGTGCCTAACTCTGCTAGGCCTTGTTTGTCCTCTGATAATGTACGTGGGTAGTTATCTAAATCTTCGTTAGCGCCAAATTGCATTGGGTTTACAAAAATACTAACAACCACTTTATCAGCTAAAGTTTTTGCTTTTTCAACGAGTGAAAAGTGTCCTCGGTGTAAATTGCCCATTGTTGGTACAAACGCAACACTCAAGCCCGCTTGTCGCCATGCTTTAATTTGACTACGTAAAGATTTAATTTCAGTAATTGACTGCATTATTTAAACTCATGTTCAGCACTTGGAAAAGCGCCACTTTTTACATCGGTACAATATTTTTGAACGGCCGCTGGCATGTTGCCAGTTTCTAATAAAAAGTTTTTTGAAAATTTTGGAATATAACCTGCCGAAATACCCACTAGGTCGTGCATTACTAATATTTGACCGTCGGTCACATTACCAGCACCAATGCCAATGGTTGGAATACTAAGCGCATCAGTAATACGTTTTGCCAATGCACTCGGGATACACTCAAGTACTAATAATTGTGCGCCAGCGGCTTCCAGTGCTTTTGCATCATCAATCATTTTTTGTGCTTTGTCTTCTTCGCGGCCTTGGATTTTAAAGCCGCCAAATACGTGCACAGATTGAGGGGTAAGGCCTAAGTGCCCACACACAGGAATACCTTGTTGAGTAAGCGCTTTAATACTGTCGTAAAGCCATTCGCCACCTTCAAGTTTAACCATGTTTGCACCAGCGCGCATAAGTTCTGCGGCATTTTTACACGTGTCGTTAACGCTTGAATATGTCATAAATGGCATGTCAGCAATAACAAATAATTCACGGCTTCCTGCACGCACACAGCGCGTATGGTAAGCAATATCTTGGTTGGTTACGCCAAGCGTATCATCACCGCCTTGCAGCACCATACCTAATGAATCACCGACTAAAATAACGTTAACGCCATTATCATGAAATAACTTTGCAAAGCTTGCATCGTAAGCAGTTAATGCTGTGATTTTGTTATTTTCTGCTTTCATTTTATTTAAAGTAGAAACGGTTATTTTAGACATAATATTCCTCGCAGGCACAAGCCTTGGTTAATTACAGAGGTAATTGTTGTAAGTCGTTTAGCGGTAAATTAGTTGCAATGGTTTTTAGTGCAATGCCGCTGGGTAAAATAAGTTCTGGCGCAAGTTCAAGCAGTGGATACACCACAAACTCGCGTTCGTTCAAGCCATAATGGGGCACAGTTAAGCGTGCAGTATTAATAATTTTATTACCAAATAAAAGGGTATCTATGTCTAGCGTTCGAGGACCCCAACGTTCGGCTTTTCTAACACGGCCGTGCTCTAGTTCAATTTTTTGTGTTAAATCAAGTAGCTGTTCTGGTTCAAGATGGGTATTAATACATGCAACTGCGTTAATGTAGTCGGGTTGGTCTTGCGGTCCCATGGGTTTACTTGCGTAATAGTGAGACACGCTTACAAACTCGCTATGCGGCAGTTTTTTAAGTGCCGCAATCGCGTTATCAAGCTGTTGTTTAGGCGAACTTAAGTTAGCACCTAACCCTAAATAAACACAGTTCATGTTATTACTCAGCTGGCTTTCTTGGTGCGCGGCGGCGAGAGCGTTTACGCGGCTTTGGACCACCTTGATGACCTAAGTTTTTAACCATGTCTTTTTGACCGTTAATATCTTGGCTAAGGTATTGAGTCCACCACTGTGCAAGTTCTTTATGCTCAGTTTCACCCGCATCAACGCGCAATAATAAAAAGTCGTAAGCGGCTTTAAAGCGCGGTTGTTGTGTTAACCTGTACGCACGTTGGCCTGCACGTTTATCTAAACGGTGCTGGATATGCCAAATATCGCGCGCACCCAACGTAAAGCGTTTTGGAACTGCAATATGTTGTGCGCTTTCGCTAAGTACTTTATTCATTGCTTGTGCAAAGGCATCGTACTCACTAAGTTGTTCTTCGGCTTGAAGCTTTTTGGTTATTGCTAAAAGTGGGAACCATAATAGCGCGGCAAAAATAAATGCAGGCGTTACTTTTTTATCTGCATTTATGCGTTTATCGGTATTTTGAAACATTTGCTGAACAAAGGCTTGTTCTAAACCATTTGGGTTGGCTTCTAAAATTTTATCTAGCGCAGGAAATAATGCACGGAAAAGCCCGTACTGGCGAAGCATTAAAAAGTTAGCTTCAGCTTTACCGTTTAAAAACAGTTTAAGTACTTCTTCAAACAAACGCGCCGGTGGAATGTTATCAAGTAAGCTGGCAAGCTCGCTGATCGGCTTTTCGCTATTTGGCGCAATGCTCATATCAAGCTTTGTTGCAAATCGTACTGCGCGTAACATACGCACTGGATCTTCACGGTAGCGTGTTTCAGGATCGCCAATAAGCTCTATTTGTTTTGCTTTAATAGCGGCTAAACCATTGGCGTAATCATGAATGCTAAAATCGTTAATTGAGTAATACAGCGCGTTAATTGAAAAATCACGGCGCTCAGCATCTTCTTCAATGCTACCAAATACGTTGTCGCGTAATAATTGCCCTTCAGTACTTGATTGGCTTATTTGGTTTTTAGACTCAGGCGCTTCGTGATGACCGCGCATGGTTGCCACTTCAATAATTTCACGGCCAAATACAATGTGCGCTAAACGAAAACGGCGACCAATTAATCTACAGTTTCTAAAAAGCTTTTTAACTTGGTCGGGCGTTGCGTTAGTGACTACATCAAAGTCTTTAGGTTGTTGACCTAACAATATATCGCGAATACAACCACCAACGAGGTAGGCATCAAAGCCACCGTCTTTTAATCGGTATAAAACTTTGATTGCATTTGGGCTAAATTGTTTACGAGAAATACCATGCTCACCGCGCGTGATTACTAATGGTTCGCTGCTTACAGAGGCATTTTCAGCACTCGTATTTGGGCCGATTATCTGTCGGCAAAATTGAAAAAGCTTGGAAATAATAATCCGTCTCCTAGAAGGTGTTGATTGGCCTTTCATCGCAATCAAAAATAACCGCAAATAGTGGTGTTAAACCCCAATACTCACCGTCTTACTCAAATAGCACATATTTAGGCGGCTATCATATACCAGCAGGGTTTAAAAATTAAGTTGATGTGTTGAAATTAAGCTGTTTTTAACGATTTTATTTACACAGTTTAGTAAATTGCTTGGCTTAACTTGTTTGCTACTGAGAAATTTGTATTTCAGCGACTTGCGGCACTTGCTTTAACTCAAAGGTATTTACGCCCCATTCAATGAGTTGCTCAGTAGTTAAATCCATTAAATTGGCATGAGTTGGCAAGCCTAAAAATTCAAAGGCACTTATCAATGCGGGTTTTGGCTCGGCTTTACTAATTGCAGGAGCGTAGTTTTGTTTAGATAGCTTAAAACCGGGCTTGGCAACGGCTAAAGGTAAGTGAGCAAACTCAGGAATAGGGTGATTAAGTTGTTTAAATAAACTGATTTGCCGTGCTGTTGGCTCAATTAAATCGGCGCCTCTAACAATCCTATTTATGCCTTGATCAATATCGTCCACAACAACCACTAATTGGTAGGCGAATAAGCCATCACTGCGCTTTATTATATAATCTTCGTGTGCCAGCTCGCTACTAACACAAATATCACCTTGAATCAGATCGTTAAAGTGTGTGGTTGCATGGCATTGTGTTAATCGTAGTGCGCCTGTATCGGTTGGGTGTCCAAGGTTTTTACACTGGCCTTGGTAAATTCCACCCAATGCTTTTATTTGTTTTCGGCTACAGTGGCAAGCATAAACACATTGTTGATTTTCAAGGGAGCTGACTACGTCTTGGTATAAATCGAGCCGCTTAGTTTGATAAACAACTGATTCATCCCAGTGGAGGCAATAGGCTTGTAAGGTATTTAGAATATCGGTGTCGGCATTTTTCACCACTCGAGTGGTGTCTATATCCTCGATACGGACGAGCCAAGACCCTTTATTTGCTTTTGCATCAAGGTAACTGCCCACAGCCGCAACAAGTGAGCCAAAATGAAGTGGCCCAGAAGGAGACGGTGCAAAACGACCGCGATAGTTGCGCATAGGCGCAGTAACGGCTGCAGGTGGCATGCTAATTAATAGGGTTAATTAGCCGCGTCCAGCTTGTTTTTCTTTAATTTCTGCAAGTGTTTTACAGTCTACGCATAAATCAGCAGTTGGTCGCGCTTCTAGGCGGCGAATGCCAATTTCGATGCCACAAGACTCACAAAAGCCAAAATCATCTTCTTTAATTAAAATAATTGTTTTTTCTAATTTTTTTAATTAATTTACGTTCGCGGTCACGAGTTCGAAGTTCTAAAGAAAACTCTTCTTCTTGTGCAGCGCGGTCAACTGGGTCAGGAAAGTTAGCAGCTTCGTCTTGCATATGCGATTTTGTACGATCAACTTCGTTACGTAAATCGTTACGCCAAGTTTCTAAAATCGTTTTGAAATGAGCACGTTGTGCTTCATTCATATACTCTTCGCCTGGTTTTTCTTGGTATGGTTCTAAACCGGCTTGAGCCAATAAACCATGTTTCTTTTGGTCTGGCATAACTCTCTCCTAAATCCTTAATTTAATGCCTCAGCATTAGCCGGCGGTATAAATAACAGAAACTTATACCCTAGGCAAATTTATTTTTAATTATTCGAATTAGCTTCAACCATGCTTTGCGAGTAAAAAGTGCGTTAAATGAGGGTGCTTATTTAACTAACTTACTGGTTTGTAAAACTTGCCTTTATATGGGGGCAAAACTTTAAAAAACAAGTTTAACTCTGGAATTGATTTTTATTGCTTCAATCTTTTCATCGCGTTGTTTGTTCTAATTACAATTACTGAGCTTAATGATTGGGTTATACATTAAGCTACAAATGCTATTTTTTTATTGAAGAACGACTTCGTTTGCGCAAATAAGTGCTTTATAAGCGATAACTTCAACACCGCCATCGATGGCTTGTTGTAAAAGCGCTGCGTATTTTTCATCAATATGCGCCGCCGCGCTGACAATATTAATCCCCTCATGCAAAACAGCGAACAGTAGTACGGCGCGATGGCCTAATTCGACCACTTCAATAAGTTCGCGAAGGTGCTTTTGTCCACGCAGTGTTTGTGCATCCGGAAAATAACCTTGGCCGCTGTGTGGATCATCTTGGCTTATTAAAGTGACCGATTTAACTTCAACGTAGCAGCTTGGTTTGTTTGGGGTTGTGAGTAAAAAGTCGATTCGGCTATTTTCACTGCCGTATTTAACTTCACTTTGAAGTTGCTCATAGCCTGTTAGTTCATCAATCACTTTATGATTTATCGCTTCTTCTACTACTTTATTGGCTACCGCTGTATTAACACATATTAATTGCCCTAAATTGTTTTTGGTCAGCTCTAATGAATGTGGATATTTTCGTTTTGCGTTATCGCTGGTTGAATAAAAAGCAGTAAAACCTGGTTCGGCGCAGCCGGTCATTTTTCCGGTGTTGGCACAATGGGCGGTAAACTCAGCGCCATTGTTAAGTTTTAAATCAGCTAAAAAGCGCTTGTAGCGTTTTAATAGTGTGGCTGATTGCAGTGCAGGTGTGTACTTCATGGTTGTGTCCAATGCGGTTAAATAGTGTGATAGGGGTTATTTATCTCAAGCTGTTGGGAACTTAGGCGCACTATAGTAAACTCAACAGCACATTTAAGTGCAAGGATATTCTAACATGAGTGAAAAATTTGTTGTTCAACTAAGCGAACACGCAGCACCGAGTCATTGGGGCGAAAGCGCAACGTTGTCTTTTAACGAGCGTGGCGCAACCGTTCATTTATCTGAGCAAGAAACATTAAAAAATGTTCAAAAAGCAGCGCGTACAATTGCTAATCAAGGTGTTAAGCATGTTGAGCTTGCGGGCGACACGTGGTGCACAGAAAGCCAATGGGCTTTTTACCAAGGCTTTGTAACACCAAAATTGTTAAATGGTGTTGAATTTGTTGATAACGCACAGTCAGATCTTAAAGAACTTGCGCATTTAAAAGGCTCAGCAACATGGGCGCGTGAAATGGTTAATGGCACCGCAGATGATATATATCCTGAAAGCCTTGCTGAAAAAGCAGCTGAGTTTATTCAATCGCTTGCGCCAGAGCACGTAAGCTATCAAATAATTAAAGGCGATGCGTTATTAGAGCAGCAATGGATTGGTATTCATGCTGTTGGTCGCGGAAGTGTTCGTCCTCCGGTATTGTTAGAGCTTGATTACAACCCAACAGGCGATGATAACGCACCCGTTAGTGCAGCCCTTGTGGGTAAAGGCATTACGTTTGATTCGGGCGGTTATTCAATTAAATCGAGCGAAGGCATGCTAGGGATGAAGTGCGATATGGGCGGTGCTGCAACAGTAACGGCTGGTTTAGCACTTGCTATTAATCGTGGCATTGAAAAGCGCATTAAATTATTCTTATGTTGTGCTGAGAACTTAATTTCTGGCCACGCTTACAAATTAGGCGATATTCTTACTTACAAAAATGGCACAACCGTTGAAATTGTAAATACTGATGCAGAAGGGCGTTTAGTGCTTGCCGATGGCTTAATGGCTGCGGGTGAAACAGGCGCACCTTTAATTATTGATGCTGCAACATTAACGGGGGCGGCGTTGGTTGCTGTTGGTCAAGAATACAATGCGTTGTTTGCACTAGATAAAGAGCTAGCGCGTGAGGTTGAAGGTTTTGCATCTCAAGAAATGGAAGCAGCTTGGCCATTACCACTTGAAAAGTGGCACCAACAAAACTGCCCATCACCTTATGCTGATACGGCTAACAGCCGAGCGCAAAAAGGGGGCGGCTATGGTGGTGCGTCAAATGCTGCAGGCTTTTTATCACGCTTTGTGCCAAACGATGGCCAAGGTTGGGTACACATTGATTTAGCTGCTGCTTTTAACATGGGTAGCACGAGCCAATGGGCTGCAGGCGCAACAACACAAGGTATGCGCACGGTTGCTCGTACGTTGCTAGAAAAAGCATAATATTAACTAAGTTAGGCTTTTTATATTAAAATTAGGCACCGTTTGGTGCCTTTTTTGATCTACAAGCAAGCAATTTTATTTAATTTACGGTAAAATCCATCGCCAATACCTGTTTGAGTGGCTAAGTTGGTTTTACTCTAAACTACGCTCAAATATAATATCCACCACTGGGGTTTCTAACTATGTCAGATAAGTGCTATATCACAGCTCAACAGTTACTTGAAGATTCATTCCGCGTAGCGGCACAAGTATACAAAGACGGCTTTCGTCCTGATTTTATTATAGGTATTTGGCGAGGTGGTGCACCAATTGGTATTGCTGTGCAAGAATATTACGATTACAAAGGTATTGAAACTGACCACATTGCAGTGCGTACATCGTCTTATTACGGTATTGGCCAGCAATCAAAAGAAATTAAAGTACATGGTTTACATTACATTGTAGAAAACGCTAATGCGGGTGATTCTCTGCTTATTGTTGATGATGTATTTGACTCAGGGCGCAGTATTGTTGCACTGAAAGAAAAGCTTTCAGAACTAATGCGCTTAAATTTACCGCGCGATATTCGAATTGCTTGCCCATACTACAAACCAAAAAATTCAAAAGTAGATACCGTGCCTGATTACTACATTCATGAGTCGGAAGAATGGTTAGTATTCCCGCATGAATTGTCGGGTTTAACACCAGATGAAATTATTGAAGGTAAATCTGACTTAGTGAAAATTCACGATATTTTGTTAGAAGACTAATACAACGAGTGCATCAAATGCATATTTAGCCTTAAGAACGTGTTATTTGTTTTTAGGGCAATAAAAAAGGCCTTAATTGGCCTTTTTTTGTGAGCTTAAAGTTGTGCAAAGCTGTCTACATATTCACTAAGCATTGGAATATCGACCGCTTGTAAACCAGTAGTGCTTCTTTGCACTAGGCCTTTTTCTACTAACTCTGTTACAACACGCCTGTAAGCTCGCTCAGTGGTTGCAAAACGTTCTGCCTCTGCATTTACCGTTGGGTAGGCTCTAAGTAGTGTAGGGTTGTTATTCTCGGCTCTCAGCAGGCAATCTTTAGCTATATTGTAGCTAAGTGGTAGTAATAACTTATCTAAGTTGATTTTTTGATTTTCTTGAAACTTAGCAGCAATAGTTTGTGCTGTGTATAAACTTAGCTCTGGTTTTTCGAGCAATAATGCACGCCAATGCCTTAATTCAATCAGGTTGTAAGTCACATCACTAAAACACGTTACCGTATAAATACACGGATTGTTGTTAAGTGCTTCTATTTCACCTATCAGGGTATTATTACAATCCAGTTGTCCTAGCAGCAGGCGTCGTCCGTTTCCTACGTCATAACTAAATGACACAGTGCCGCTGCGCACAAGCACAAGCTTGCTTAAAGGCTGATCTTGATGGATCAGCACTTCTTTTTTTGATTGTTGATAACTACTACCTGCAAAGGTTAATAGCTGTTCAACAAGATAACTAGAAAAATGGTATTGAAACATCAATATGCTCTTCGGACATTTGTCCTATTTATTATGTTTTAATGACGGTAGCATTAACACATTAAGAATTTACGCTAACTTGCTACTAATACTTTTAGCTTTGCTATGGGTATTATTTTACCTTCATTTCCCGTGTAATGATTTAAGAATTTGTTGGTTTTTTTGCCGGCAAACTTTTTCAGGTTTTTAAGCAAGTTAGCTTTTTATTTACGTATGTCACTTCGCTTAATTATTAATATAAGAGAGCTACTCTCTTACTAGCCAATTATTTTTCAAAATCTAAATAACGCTCATAATTAAGCAAAGTGCTATTACTTTGCAATACTTACAACTGTAATAAGTTAGCATTAGTGTAATGCTAACCCAAAGGTTAGGAGAGAACAATTGAGTTGGGAATATTTAGGCTATATTGCGTCAGCTTTATTGGTTGCATCACTCACTATGACCGATGTAGTAAAGCTTCGTTGGTACAACATGTTAGGGTGTATTGTGTTTACGGCTTACGGTGTAGCCATTGGTGCTGTTCCCGTTGTTTTTACCAACGCGTTACTGGCATTGGTTAACTTGTATCACATTATAAAATTATACCGTCAGCCAAAAGCTGTTCAGCCAGAGGCACAGCAGCCAAAAAGCTAAATGATATGGTTTGTATAAAAAAAGGGTTAACTTGCGTTAACCTTTTTTTGTTTATTTAGTATCACTCTCTTTTTTATCGAATCGCTTCATACCGGCAATCCATGTTTGTAGCACCTGGGTTTTGTATATATCTTCAACGGGTACTTTAAAGTAATCTTTATCCACTAAAATAAAGTCGGCCCATTTACCTTGCTCTAAGCTCCCTATTTTAAACTCTTGATGCGCAGCATAAGCACCGCCCAGTGTAAATGCACGTAGTGCATCTTCGCGGCTTAGTACTTCGCTTGGACGCCAGCCGTTTTCAGGCAGTTTGTTATGATCCATTCGCGTTATTGCTGAATATAAACCATCAAACGGGTTTGCAAGCTCTACAGGGTAGTCAGAACCCGCAGCAACCACTGAACCTTGTTGTAAAAATGTTTGCCATGCGTATGCAAAGCTAAGTTGCTTCTCAGTTAGGCGTTGCTCTGCCATATGCATGTCAGACGTAGCATGAACAGGTTGCATTGATGGAATAATTTTTAGTGCTTTAAATCGAGGAATATCGTCTGGCGTTACTATTTGCGCGTGCTCTATACGGTTGCGCAGTAAAATACCGCCTGTTTTTTTAAATACATTTTCGTAGGCGTCTAAAACCACACGATTGGCCTTGTCACCAATGGCATGGGTGTTGGCGGTAAAACCGTTTTTAAAGCTTTGCGTAAATAAAGCTTCGAGTTTTTCTTGGGTTTCAAGCATCAAACCATGATGTCCAGCACGGTCGGCATAATCTTCAATAAGCGCTGCGCCACGCGAACCTAATGCACCATCGGCATAAACTTTAACACTGCGAATTTCCATAAAATCGTAGTTATCGTGATATGGCCCCGCTTTTAACATCGCTGGTAAATCTGGGCTAGCACCACTTAGCATTGCCACAATACGCAGAGGTAAATTACCTTGATCGCCGCGTTCTTTGTACACTTCCCATGTGGCTTTATCTATGCCAGCGTCGTGAGTAGAAGTAATACCTAAGCTTAATAAGTGCTTTCCTGCGGCATCTAGCGAGTTGCTAATATCTTGTTTTGAAGGGGCTGGCATGTGCTGAACAATTAACGACTCAGCTTTATCAACAAAAATACCGGTAGGGTGACCAAATTCATCTTTTATTACTTCACCGCCTTTTGGCGATTTTGTATCGGCGTTAATGCCCGCAAGCTCAAGCGCTTTTGAGTTAACCCAAATTGCATGGCTATCAACACGAGATAAAACAACCGGACGATCGCTTACTACTTTGTCTAAATCTTTAGCGGTAGGAAAGCGCGTATCTGGCCATAACTCTTGGTTCCATCCTCGGCCAATGATCCAACCTTGTTTGCCTTGCGCAAATTGCTTTAGTTTATTTGTAACATCATCAACCGACTTAGCGCCGCGTACATCAAGTTGCGATAAGTTATCTCCTAACCCAATAACGTGGCCGTGAGCATCTATTAAGCCGGGCAGTAATGTGTTGCCTTCTGCATTTATTAATTTGGCATCTGGGAAGCTTTCTTTTAGTGTGTCGCCGCCTACTTTTACAACTTTGCCATCTTTTATAACTAAAGTGCTAAATTGCTGAAGTTCACCTTTTTGCATTTTGCCTTTATAAAGCGGGGTGTAGCCATTAGCATTATAAATGACTTTGGTTTGTGCAATGGCAAAGCTAGAGCCCGTACAAAGGCTGGCAAGCACAAGTGGTTTAAGTAATTTTTTGAGTAACATAGGACACTGTTTTGTTATTTTTAGTGCAATAACACTAGCAAACCCTTTTTTAGAATACCAACAGGATGCGATAACCTCGTAAAATAAACAGTTAAAGCTAAGCTGGTTGCTTAGCTGTTAAATTAATTGCCTAAAACCTAATAAAGTTAGAAAGGTTACTTAAGTTAGGGCTACTTACTGGCATATAAATGGTATTCGCTTAGTGTTAGCCGGCCGTCTTTATCTTGGTCGTAACGAATAAACTTAGACCACAAGGCGGGGTCTATTGAGGCTTCAGAACGCGTTAAAAATCCGTCTTTGTTTCGGTCTATTTTTTTAAACTGGTTGTTAATAGTGTCACTTGCGGCAAAGCTTGATGCACTAAATACGGTTAGAGTGCATAAAATAAATAAGCGTATGGGGTTCATTAAAATACTCAGTAAAGATTGTTAGTAAGATAGTTTTTAAATTCAATTAATGAAATTTGTTTATCTTGATTTTTATCCCACATTATAAACGTGCTAAGTAACTGTGGCTGGCGCTCTAATTCGTTATGGGTAAGGTAACCGCTTTTATCTGTATCAAGGTGATCAAAGCGTTGTTTTACATCAAGTGCAAAGGCATTAAAACTTAACAGCAATGCCGTGGTAGTTACAAAGCAACGTATCTTCATGGTAGTCCTTCCAAAAGGGTAATTAAGTTGTATTTAATAACGAGGTATAAAGCTTGATAAGATAAAGCACTTGCCATAATTTAACTCCCAACATTAAATCCTTTTACACACTCCCTCAGGGATTATGGCAAATGCTTTAGTACACTTTACATGCTAAAAACTTAAGCAAAACTTAATCTGTTACGGCTTAAAGTTTTCAAACTCTGCTTTAGAGATCATCTCATCGTTGTCTTCGTCTAAATCGGTAAACTGTCTAAGTAGCTCTTTATCCTGCTTAGCTTCAACAAACGAGATACTTCCGTCCATGTTTGTATCTAAGTGTGCAAATCGCACAGCCGAAGGAGATGCCAACACTGTTGCACTAATAGCTAAAAATAATAATAAAAACGCGGCAATAAGTTGTTTCATAATTTCATTCCTTTTGAAGTTGAATTATTGAATAAATTTACTAAATTCATTTAGCGACAGTTGGCCACTTTGGTCTGTGTCTATTTGTGCAAAGTTTTCCTTAAGCACAGCATCCATTTGGGCCTCGGCTTCGCTTAACAAGCCGTTATTATCCTTATCTAGCGCATCAAACGTAGCCTCAACGTCCATAGCATGTGCGTCTGTATTAACTAAACCTAATGCAAGTAATGTTGAAAAAACCAAAGCTTTTGTTCTCATGAGTATTTCCTTATTAAATTCATTTGTCATACCTACTAACAAAAAGGGTGCCATATTTTGTTTTTGTTTATTTTCAATGATTTACGTTTTGTTGCTTAAAAAGGGAGGTAAAAATTACACTTTATGTGTGTAATTTTGTGTGAGTACAGCAACAGAGTGTGAGGTATTTTGTATGATGTTAACTAAATCAATAGGTTGCAGTGTTGCTATTTAGCAACACTATAGCGAGTGAATATTAATATGGTTCAGCATGTGTATAGGCGGTATTGATAATAATAGGCGAGTTATTTACTGATAGAGTTTTCTGCAATGGCTGCAACGTTTACTAAACATTACAATGCAATGCTTAATTGGCGCCCTAATTTAATAGGGCAGTTTGCGTTAAGTATGCTGCTGTCGTTATTGCCACTGTCTATTGTGGTCATTGTGTTTTTAAATGCGTTGAACAAGCAGCTAGCAACCACTCAACAAATTGTAAGTAATAATTATCAGCTTACAAAATCGTTCGCTAGCTTAAAGCAAGACCTTAACAGTCTTGAGCGCGCAACAAGACAAAACTGGGTATTAAAAAGTGATTCGCTCGACACCCTCATAGTTGATAAATGGCAATCTTCAGTACAAAGCATAAACGATCTGAAACACATTAATACAAACCCAGATTACACACGCCAATGGGCACAGCTATTAAATGTTTTACAAACAGCACACCAGCAGCTTGTTGATCAAAAAAAGCAAGATGCAGCGCTATTTGTACCTGTAAGCGAGTTAATTACAGCGCTAACAGTGTGGCTTAAAAATAAAAACGAAGCGCAAATAACCCTTAACCAAAACGAGCTAGCTAGCCTACAAACGTCGTTTATAAATTGGCTGGTGGCACTTATTCCACTTACTTTATTTGTTGGTGGTGGATTTTTATGGCGTATAAGTGGGCGCTTAAAGGGATTAACTAGGGTTATTGATAAGCTAGGACAAGGGGATTGGCAGCAAAAAATAGCGGTAAAAGGCTCGTCAGAGTTAGTGGAACTTGGAGAAAAACTACAGTGGGTACAAACTCAGCTGCATATGCTTGAGCAACAAAAAGATACGTTTTTACGCCACGTAACACACGAGCTTAAAACACCGCTTGCTTCTATGGTTGAAGGAACCGATTTACTAACAGATGAAATTGTTGGCCCCATTAATGACGAACAAAAAGCAGTGCTTTCCCTTATAACTCAATCTATGGTGCGCCTTCGCATGATGATAGACAGCCTACTAAGTTATAACGCTATTAGAGCAACGATAAACAACTCAAGCGAGGTTAATATTGATCATTTAATTAAAAAAATTAATGGCCATTTTGAGCATCGTCTAACGGCTCGAAAGCAACGTATTCAGTGGCAAAACACTGTTTCAAGCACTGTCCTTGCTCTTCCTAATGAGCTAATAGAAATGATGCTAATTCAGTTAATTTCAAATAGCTTAAAATTTTCTGATGATAACCAAGGTGTGACTGTAAATTTAAAATGCGAGCAACATCAGCTGTGTTTGGTTGTGGCCGATAATGGCTGTGGCATTAAAGAGCACGAAATAAACCATATTTTTAGTGCGTTTTATCAAGGTAAACATGACCAAAGCATTACCTTACAAGGCAGTGGTTTGGGCCTAACAATTGTAAAAGAAACGGTTGAGCAGCTACAAGGCACATTAAGTGTTGAGAAAAATAAACCACACGGTTGCCGTTTTTTAATAAAAATACCAATCAGTAAAAATTTAGGAGTTAATTAACAATGCGCATACTCACTATTTTATGTGTGCTTGCAGGTAGCTTAATTGTATCGGGGTGTGAGCTTAATAATGGCACGCAAGCGCTGGGCGGTAATAAAACATCAAATACTAAAAACGTATCTCCTAGTCCCAAGGCAATGCCTAAATTAGCCCCCATTTATCCCTCTGCTGAGCGGGTTATAGCGCTTCATGCAAATCAATGTGGTGGGTTTACATTGCCACCAACAAAGCGGTCATTTAAAGGTGAAAATGAGCTAAAAGCATTTTTTAAATTTATGTGCTTAAAAGTAAGTACCGACCCAAATACAGTAATGACCAAGTTACTTAAACTCGACCTAGCCTATTTTTGGCCTGACGATATAAAGCAGTATTTATGGCTTCAAAAACAGCAGATTACCTTACAAATAAATGCTCAAAAAGAGCAACAAGCACTTAATAACCAAATGCAGAAAACCCTGTCGTCGCTGGCAGATATAGAGCAGCAGTTGTTACTTCGCGAAGACATTAAGGAGCAGTAACCATGGCCACAAATAGTCCGCACAAAGCAAAAGTGTTATTAGTTGATGACGATGCAAGTTTATTAAAGTTACTTGCTATTCGTATTGAATCAAAAGGCTATCAAGTAACAACTTGTGAAAGTGGCTTAGCAGCGCTACAAATTTTAAAAAGTCACGTGTTTGATGCCGTAATTACCGACTTACGAATGGATGAAATGGACGGCATGGCGCTGCATCGTCAACTGCAAAGCCGATACCCTGCATTACCAGTAATTATGATGACAGCGCATGGCTCTATTCCCGATGCGGTTGAAGCCACTAAACAAGGCATTTTTGCCTTCATTACTAAACCGGTCGATAAAGACGAGCTATTTGATAGCCTTGCAAATGCGATAGACATTCACGGTGTAAATACCGATGAAGCCCCATCAAAAAGTAATATAGTAACGCGCAGTGGTGCCATGCTGCACTTGCTTGAACAAGTTAAGTTACTTGGGCCTACTCACGTTAATGTGCTTATTTCGGGGGCCAGTGGAACGGGTAAGGAGTTATTAGCGCAGGCTATTCATCAGCATAGCCAAGTAAGTAACGGGCCTTTTGTGGCTATAAATTGTGGTGCTGTACCAGGGGAGCTTTTAGAGTCGGAATTATTTGGCCATAAAAAAGGCGCGTTTACTGGTGCTGTAAAAGATCACCAAGGTTTATTTCAGCAAGCGCAGGGCGGTACATTATTTTTAGATGAAATTGGCGATATGCCACTTAACCTTCAAGTAAAGTTGCTGCGTGTACTGCAAGAAAAAACCATCCGCCCAGTGGGTTTTCAAGAGGAGATCTCAATTGATGTGCGTATTGTATCGGCAACTCACAAAAACTTACCTGAAGCCATTAAAAACCAGCAGTTTAGAGAAGATTTGTACTACCGCCTAAATGTAGTTAATTTAAAATTACCACCACTGTGTGAACGCCGTGAAGACATAAGCCTACTAGCCCAATACTTTAGCGCAAGTATCGCTAAACGAATGAACCAAAATGAAAAACATTTTGCCAATGATGCTATGCACGCATTGGTACGTTATGATTGGCCGGGAAATATTCGTCAGTTACAAAATGTTGTTGAACAAGTGGTAGCCTTAACACCCGGTGAGGTTATTTCAGCGCATTTAGTCTTAGCAGCACTCGATAGCAACGAAAAAAGTGTAGAGCCACTCTCATTAAACGACGCTAAAAAAGAGTTTGAACGTGATTACGTTATTAATACGCTAAAAATGGCAGGCGGCAACGTAGCAGAAGGCGCCAAGCTTGCTAAGCGTAATCGTTCAGACTTTTATAAACTCATTAAAAAACACAATATTGATGTTGATAGTTTGGCGTAAAAAATTAAAGGAATCCTCATGCAGTTATTTATGGTGTATTTAGGCGGGCGAATTCAAGGCTGCCACATAGAAATGCACGACATTCGCTTTGTAGTTGGGCAAAACATAGAGCAAACCTACACCAAATTAAAAAGCCAATGGGTTGGCGACAAAAACAGCGTACACATGGATAGTTTTATGGCTGTTAACAATATTGATGGCTACAAAGTAGAAGTGGTAGAGGGTTATGTTGAACAAAATAAACAGCTTTATTTTGTAAACTTAGGCGCTTACAGAAGCGACTCAATGGCTGAGCAACACGACTTTGCATTATATGTAGCAAGCAGTAGTGAAGAGGCAAAGCAGCGTGCTAAACATGATTTATTAGCAGGCCTGAGCCATATTCATAAAGACGACTTACACGACGTAGACGACTGCTTTGCAATTGATTTACTCGACAGCCAATTAACAATAAAACTTAGCCCAAGTGGGCTTTCACAACCTATAAAACCGGATTGGTTTGGTTACCATGTTTTATAAGTTAAGTAATCTGAGCACTGAATAATAAAGCTATCTTAAGCCGCTATTTTTCTTGCTCTTTTTGCTCATTTTTTTCACTGTTTGATGCCAGCTTAAAAGCTACAATAACTAAGCCAAACATAGCAAACGGCAAGGCTGCTAACATATACTCAACCATGTTGCTGTCTTGAAAGTTAGCTTGCAATAAAAAGTGCCCCGCCACACACATAACAATAACGACGAGTAAAATTGGCAGCAGCATGAGCTCTTTTTTTGATGAATGATTTTTCATTGAATAACAGCTTAAACAAAAAATGATGCGCTATTGTAATGAGCTTGCATATGCTTGGCAAACCACAACGCTTTTAATGATATGATAGCTATAAATGAAGTTTGTAAATTAGTGTGGAAACAACGTGGAAAGTAGCTTAAAAAACGTTTACCTAGTCGGTGGAGCAGTACGCGATAAACTGCTAAACATTGCATCAAAAGATAACGATTATGTGGTTATTGGCGAAACGCCCAGCACCATGGAGTCGCTTGGCTTTTTACCAATAGGTAGCGACTTTCCTGTTTATTTGCACCCAAAAACAAAAGAAGAATACGCACTAGGGCGTACCGAACGAAAAAGCGGCAAAGGTTATACAGGCTTTGTGGTTGACGCCAGCCCTAGCGTAACACTTGAAGAAGACCTCGCTAGGCGCGACTTAACCATAAACTCTATGGCACTTGACGAAAACGGTAAAATTATTGACCCTTTTAATGGTCAACACGATTTACAAAACAAAATACTGCGCCACACTACACACGCCTTTGTAGAAGACCCTGTGCGAGTGCTGCGTATTGCACGGTTTTTAGCGCGTTACGGCAGCGATTGGCAAATCCATCCCAGCACTTATGCGTTAATGCGAGAGCTTAAAAATAAAGGCGAGCTTAACCACTTAGTGCCTGAACGGGTATGGTTAGAAACCGAAAAAGCGCTTGGCGAAAAACACCCTGAGCTTTATTTTCAAGCATTAGATGGACTGGGTATTTTTCCTGAAATAGAACAAATGAAAAACGTACCACAACCTGCCAATCATCACCCTGAAGGCGATGTATTTGTGCATACAATGTTGGTGCTCAGGCGTGCAGCCGACTTAAATTTTAACTTAGAAACCCGCTTTGCTGCGCTTACCCACGATTTTGGTAAAGCCCTTAGCTATAAAATACGCGGCAATTTACGCGGTCACGAACGCGAAGGGGTAGCGGTGGTAGAGTCATTTTGTAATCGTTTAAAAGTACCTAATCGTTTTCGTGATATTGGCGTATTGACCAGCGATAATCACACTTTATGCCATACGATTGATCAGCTTAGGCCGCAAACTATTCATAAATTAATTGTCACTAATTTAAATGGTTTGGTGCACCCTGAGCGCTTTTTAGCATTTACTCAAGCCTGCCAATGTGACGCGCAAGGCCGCGGAGAAACACTGGTTAATAAGCCTTACCCGCAGGCAATTAAGTTGCGCGCCATTCATAGTAAATTACAGCAAATGGATAAAAAGCACATAGTGCAAGAGGCGCTTAAAAGTGGCAAAAAAGGCCCCGAAATAGGCGAGGCAGTAAAGCTGGCAGAAATAAACTGTATCAAAGCGTTTTTAAGTGATGAGCCAAGTACAACAAGCTAACTAGTGTAAATTAAGTCAAGTATTGAGATACGCCTTGTTCATCAAGGCACGGTACTTTTTGAAGGTCGTTTATTTGCGTATGCTGTGATTTGTTTGCCTCTGGCTCAGCGCTTTTGTCTGATTTATATAAACTAAAAATAAAGTCGAGCTCTTCTCGTTCAAGTGATGGGGTCACGGCAAATCCTACTGCTTAATGCGTTAATATAGTCCCAGAGTATGTGAACGCGACTGAATTAAAGGTGAATAGTTACAAAGGAAGGTGACTGTTTATTTCCTCACTGTTTATTAGCACATTACTTTTCTGTCTAATATTACTGATCTCTACCATTTTGGAGTATTTCTACATTTAGAATATTTTGAATGCTATATAACTATTTGTTTACATGTGCTTATTAGCTGGCTACATTGGATTGATTGTAATATTTGGACATATGTCGGTTTATAAAGCGACACATGTCGGATACAAAGTTGTTAGTTTTACAAGGAAGTATGGTGTTTCAATCTAGCCGAAGATTTATAGACAATATTCAGAGGAGCTTTAAATTCTTAAAGCAGTTTGGTTTTGAGAGTAAACCATCTAAAACCTTTAGAGATGAAACATCGATTTGTTATTCATCTTCAATTCTTATGATTGTGTTTTGTCACAGTAGTTATAACGATGATTATTGGTGCGTGATTGGAAAGCCTGATACTGATTACCCTAAAAAGCCTGTCTCTCTTATTGAGTTGCTCAATAAACTTGAAAGTAAGCCTGAACTTCCTAAAGACTCTACTCAAGCTATTCAAAAAACTTCAGAGTTAATGAAAAATGAGTTGAAAGAACTCTTAAATGGAAATTTGGGCTTAATATCAGAGGTTTGGGCACAGGAAGAATTAAACGAGTTAGATATCTATAACTT
>NZ_BADX01000126.1:0-8822 GCF_000241365.1 Pseudoalteromonas sp. BSi20480
ATACTCAATTTTTACTAAGTAAAGCTCAAATGCTTTTTAGAATTTCAATACACACAATAACGAGTACCCAAAAGGCGCGCGCCTGATTAAGCCGATTTAAAACCGCTGGTACATCGTCAGCGTTAGGTAACCTATCAGTACCAACCCGCATTTTGTTATGCCGCTTATTAAAGTACATAGCGGGTCCACCTAGTTGCACGCCAAGTGATGCAGAGCATGCACTGAGTAACCAGCCTGTATTTGTTTGATAGAAGTGTTGACCATAGTGTTTTATGTAGTGAACACTTTGCTTTGTGGCCTTACTCGCAGCAATTGTGAGTGTAAGTAAACGCACCGGGATATACTCAATAACAAATAAAACAAGCTTTAATGGTCTTAAAAATTCGCTGTTTGGTGAAATATCACCACGCCATGCTTGCTGCATCAAGGTAAGTAGTCGGTAACCAAGTGCTGCAACTGGCCCTAAAAGTAAAAAAACAAATATAACCACAAAGTAATAACGAGCAGTACGAAGTATTAAGCTTTCAATGAGGGCTTTAATAATGCCTGTGGTTGAAAGCTTGCTGACTTCACGAGCAAGCAGTGGTTTTAATAGCTCGCGTGCGGCTGACTTTTGGTTTTGTTTAGTGAGCTTTGCAATACGAAGGGCTTTTTTATTGAGGCTTTGGCTTTCAAGGCAAAGGTATAAAATAAGGCCTGCAAGTAGCTCTGGGTAAAATGCAAATTCAAGTAGCAAGGTAACAATTAGTAAAATAACACTGAGCACCAGTACGCTTGCAAGTATGGCTGCTAAATAGTGGTAGCTGTTTGTATTTTGTTTATTATAAATACGTTTGCCTATGGCGCTAAATACGGCCACTAAAACGGTATTCGGATGGTACCAACTAACGAGTGGTAAAAAGCGCTCAGCAAGGAGCGCTATTATAAACACAATAAAGTCCAAATGGTTTTGAACAATATTGCTAAGCATTTACAGTGTTACAGCTGTTAGCTTTTCAAGCAGAGCAACAACCATTTTAGATGAGTTGATTGATGCTGTTTCTAAGTATTCTTCAAACGACTGTGGCGATTCTTTGCCAGCAATATCAGACATTGAACGAATAACAACGAAAGGAGTTTCAAGCGTATGACAGGTTTGCGCAATAGACGCACCTTCCATTTCTACAGCAAGCATTGAAGGAAAGTCGCTGCGGGCTTTATCAATACGAACAGGGTCACACATAAAGGTATCGCCAGTACAGATAAGGCCCACTAACGTTTTAACTTCGCTAATTTGCGCAATAGTTTGCTCGGCTGCTTCAACTAATTTAGGGTGCGCAGTAAAACCTGCAGGCATTTGTGGTACTTGGCCAATTTCGTAACCAAATGCAGTTACGTCTACATCGTGGTGACGAACTTCTGACGATATAACGACATCGCCAACACTTAATGATGGATCAAAACCGCCAGCAGAGCCGGTGTTAATTACGCAATCAGGCTTAAAATTATCAATAAGTAATGTAGTTGCAATGCTTGATGCTACTTTACCAATACCTGATTGAACAAGAGTTACTGTGCAGCCCGCTAATTCACCAGTGTAAAATGTAAAACCTGCTTTAGTTAAAATAGCTGGGTTTTGCATTGCTTCACGCAAAATTTTAACTTCTGGCTCCATTGCGCCAATAATACCAACATTCATAGTGTTTGATTCCTGAGTTTGAATAGCTTGATTATACGTGAAGTTAGCAATAAAAAACAAAAAAGCGAGACATTTAAAATGCTCGCTTTAATGCAAATTTAGTCACCTGATAATTATATTTCGGCTAATGCTGTTGAATGGGCTTTAGCTTGTGAGGGAGATAAAACAGCAGGTTTGTGAACTCGGTTACGTAATGGGCGCTGTGCTGTTGGTGCTGGTTTACCCAGTTTGAACATAATGGCATCGCGTACTTCTGATGGGCGATAGCCCGCTTTTACCTTCATGCGAATGTGTGGAATGCCTGCAGCTTCTAAGGCGCCATTTACAAACCAGTCGCGCTGGGCTTTGTGGCCATCTTTATTTGCGTTATTTACTAAATCAACAGCTGCTACGATGGTCATTTTTTCTTTGTCGATTAACACAAAATCAAGCTGCTTATTTTTGGCTTTAGCAATGGCGGCACGTTTTGATTTAGGTGATAAACCTTCTTTACAGTCGATCACATCAATAAGCTTAACTCGGCTCACTATTTTATATTGATCGCCAATAGCGCGTTCTAACAAGTTTAAAAAGGCGCTTTCTACTTGCGTAAATACGCTTTGTTTACGTTTGAAAGGATAAGGATTACCACCGTCGTCATTAAATTTTGACGCGGCAATTGATGCACCTACCACTAATACTAAAATCGACAATAAAGCGAATTCCATACGGTAACTCCATAACAACAAATTGACACTGATTTGTTAAAGCAAGTACCGTGCCTAAATATTGTATGTGATTTACCGAATGGTGATTTAAGTTAACGCAGGTGTTTTATGCCTTATACCCG
This sequence comes from Pseudoalteromonas sp. BSi20480, assembly GCF_000241365.1. Lineage (NCBI taxonomy): Bacteria > Pseudomonadati > Pseudomonadota > Gammaproteobacteria > Alteromonadales > Pseudoalteromonadaceae > Pseudoalteromonas > Pseudoalteromonas sp. BSi20480. The sequence goes on from NZ_BADX01000126.1 coordinate 2,508, forward strand.
CCATTAATACCTTTAACAGCAACCGCCACAGCGTCGTGAGCGTGAAGCGATTCGTAATGGTTTATTTGTAGCCAGTAATCTGCGTAACCGTCTGTTTCTAATATTGCTTTAATTTTACGCGCGGCATCTTCGCAGAACATTAAATTTTGCCCATTTAAACGGGCAAATTCTTGTTCATCTTCACGCTTTACTGCCGCTTGCACTGGCGTTTTAAGCTCGCCTTCAAGGGTATTTATTAAGTTAACTACATCAAACTCATTAATGTTGCTATTGAGTTTAACTTTTACGTTAGCAATTGAGCGCTGCGAGTGAGGAGTTGCCACAATGCCTTGTGTTGTGCCAAGCCACTCAAGTACCTCTTTTTGGTTGAGCGTATCTTGGTTAAATTTTTCACTAAATGCATTTTGTATTAGCTGGCGTGCAAGAGCCGCCGAGCAAGGGCAAGTTGATGAATAGGTAACATCAACGGTTAGCTCGTAACTAATGATATTATTTTCAATTGTACTTGTAAGTGTGATTGGATAGCTTTTCCAGCCAGCTTTGCCACTCAATAGAGACTTACGGCGAAGTGGTAGCTCAAATTTAAACTCAATCTGTGCCTTATTACTCAACCCTTCATGGCTAGATATAAACGTATTTAGTGCTTGGCTAATTGTTTGAGGATTTACTTGTTGCTCTGTTGAGAGTAAATCAAGCGCTAAAAATAAGCGCGACATATGAATGCCTTTGGCGTCTTCTTTGTGCAAGTTAACAAATGCGCGGGCTTTGGCATTAACAGTAACAGGGCTTAAATCACGCGATTCAAAAATAAATGGCAGTTCAATTTCACCCATGCCAACCCAGTCTAATTTACCTGTTTGTAATGCAGGAGCGGTGTCAGCTATATCGGGCATATTGGTTTGCATGCTATGTTACTCGTTATTGGCAATGATAAGGCGCATTATTTTACACGAAATAATCAATGGCTGAAACGAGGACTTTACTGCCCACTAAAATTGCATATGAATATTTTCTGTTTTTGTCGCACAACATGAAAATAGCGAATAGAAAAATGCTAAAATCTGTAAATAGCATTGCCTTTCTTATATTTAAGTAAACAGCTAAGAGATAAAACTACGTATGACCGATTATTCTTTGAGCCCATGGGTTCGGGTGCTTTCAAGTTCAATAGCGCGATTTGGTGAGTTAAAAACAGCTGCCATTTGTTACGCTTTATTTTTAGCCGCGTCTCTTATTTTATCGAGCATGTTTTACTACGTTGCTATAGGCGAATTGTTTCTTGTAGATATTTTGGCCGTGGTATTTTTTTCAGCTGTTGTGTCACCTTTAATTATAAGCGTACTTATTAATTCAATTCGTCAGTTAGATGCTTCCTACGCTTACTTAGATAGCGCAACTAAACAAGAAAAACTATTAAACCAAACACTTAAAGACAATATTAGTCGGCTTAATATTGAAATAGATGAACGTAAAATGGCTTTTCATGCTAAGCATCGCGCCATTGAAGAACTACGTAGAGAAATTGCCGAGCGTAAAAAAACACAGCAAGAGCTTGCTCAGCAAAGCATGTTACAACGCTCAATTGTTGATTCATCCCCCGATCTGTTTTATTACCGCGATAACAATGGGGTGTTTGCTGGCTGCAATAAAATGTTTGAAGAAGTAATGGGTAAATCAAGCCGTGAGCTTATAGGTAAAACGGTTGAACAAATATTCCCAAACGACTTTTTATCTGAAGTATTGCGCACAGACAAAGAGGTAGAGCAAACTCACAAAGCACTCACCATCGATGTAGGTTATGAAGTTGATGGTGCAACGCGCTGGTTTGAGTTACGAAAACTTCCTTTTATAAACGACGAAGGCGACTACATAGGTTTACTTGGTTTTGGGCGTGATATTACGAGCCGTAAAGAAGCGGCTGAGGCGCTTGAAACCGCATATAAAGATAAAGGGAAATTTATAGCCACGTTAAGCCATGAGTTGCGTACCCCGCTTAACGGTATTGTGGGCTTAACACGTATGTTGCTCGATACCGATCTAAATAAGCAGCAACGCAGTTGGTGTAACACGGTTTTTTCAAGTGCTGAAACGCTCGGTAATATTTTTAACGACATTATAGATTTAGATAAAATAGACAGAGAGCAGCTCGATATTGCCGCCAACTCTATTAATGTATCTGATTTTATAAACGATGTTGTGAATTTTGCAGGGTTAATAACTGAGCAAAAAGGGCTTGAGTTTGATATTGAGCGAAATGGCATGCTTGATATATATGCACTGCTTGATCCTACTCGTTTACGCCAAGTGGTTTGGAACCTGATAAACAATGCAGTGAAATTTACCCAGCATGGCAAAGTCACACTCGAATGTAGCCGTGAAAATCGCCCTGAAGGCCCATGGTTAGTTATTAAAATCTCAGATACAGGGCAAGGTATTCCACAAGAGCAGCTTTCTCGTATTTTTGACATGTACTATAAAGCACCTGATTTACAAGGTACTAATGCAATAGGTTCAGGTATTGGGCTTGCGGTAACTAAAGCGCTAGTCACGGCTATGAAAGGCAGTATTACAGTAAACAGTACAGAGGGTGAGGGCAGTTGCTTTACAGTGCAAATACCGCTGAGCTTATGTATTGCGCCTACAGAGCAAAGCTATGTTGGCCGAGAGCTTTATATTTTACTCGTTGAAGACGTACCACTTAACGCCGAAATAGCCACTAATTTATTGGAGCAACGCGGACATGAAGTGCTATGGGCTGAAACGGGCGAAGATGCACTTTCGTTTGTTGATACCGAAGACGACCTAGATTTAGTATTACTTGATATGCAGCTACCCGATATAAATGGCGATGAAGTTGCAAGGCAAATCCGTGCTGATAGCCACTTTGATAACCTGCCTATTGTTGCACTAACCGCTAATGTGAGAAGTGCAGAAGAAGAGCTTGAAGGTATTTCTATTCAAGGCGCTTTAGCTAAACCTATTAATACAGTAAAGCTTGATAAAATGCTCGCTGACTTATTTGATATTAAGCAAGCTCAATGCAACGAGCCACAGCTAAAAGTAACCGACGAAGCACTTAAAAGTATTGATGCGCATTTGCTAGATATTGAAACAATAGAAGACTTTGTTAATTCTATGGGGTTAGTTGTGTTTAGGCGCAGCAGTCAGTTGTTTGAAAAGCTAAATCCGCAATATCAACAAGAACTGCTTACGTCATTAAATACAGGCGACAGGGAAGAGTACAAATCGGTTGCGCATAAGCTTAAAGGTGCCGCAGGTTCTGTTGGTTTGAACGATGTTCAACTGCATGCAAAAGTAATGGAATATGGCGCGATAGATGAGAGTGATGAAGTGCTTGAGGAGTGGCTGCTGGTGTTGGCAGATAAAATAAATGAAGGACAACGTGCCCTTCATTTATTTCTACAGCAATTAGAATAAACGCTAATTAGCTGTCGATTTTACCAATAAAGCGGTAGCCTTCACCATGAATGGTGCTGATAAGCTCTGATGTAGAATTATCGCTTTCAAAATGCTTACGAATACGGCGAATAGTTACATCAACAGTACGGTCGTTTGCACGTAGCTCACGGCCTGTCATATGTTTAATTAGTTGTTCACGGCTAAAAATACGACCTGGAGAATCAAGCATTAATCTCAGTGCTCTGTACTCACCTTTAGGCAAGCGCTTAGCATCGCCATTAGGAGATGTTAAACAGCGGCTATTTTCATCTAATTCCCAACCGTTAAATGTAATAACACCATTAGTTTCAAGTGCTGATTCATCATCGCTTAGGCCTGTACGCGTAATAAGGTTACGCGCTCTAATAGTCAATTCACGAGGGTTAAATGGTTTAGTAATGTAATCATCAGCGCCAATTTCAAGCCCTAAAATACGATCAACATCGTTATCACGACCTGTTAAGAAGATAAGGCCTACTTTGCGTTTTTGGCGTAATTCACGGGCTAATATAAGGCCGTTTTTGCCTGGAAGATTGATATCCATAACTACGAGATTAACGTCGTCGTTATTTGTAAGCTTGTCATGCATGTCATCGCCATCAATGGCTTCAATAACTTTGTAACCTTCAGCTTCAAATAAACTAACGAGGTTTAGTCGAGTTACGTCTTCATCCTCTACGATTAGAATGACTGGCGTTTGCATTATTAATTAACCTTTTTGGAATATTTTATTTACAAAAAATCGGTATTTAGTATAAATCCGACTACTAGAGATTATAGGATTATATCCAATTGTTAACAAGAAAAAACAAGTTGGATAAAAATAAAACAGTAAGAGTTCAAAGTTTGCTCAAAAAGCCCGTGCAAAAACTACTGTTAAATCGATCAATACACGTATGAAGTTCATTTACTTTGATAATTTATGGACCGGCTGACTACGCAAAGCTGTTAAATAATCAGACTAATTCAAAGTTAAATTATATCACTATCTAATCTTTCATCAATGTATGTGATATCGCAAAAGTAATAAAGTTCAAAAAATTGCGCTATATAAACGATAACTATTACACTTGTTTACCACATGAAGCATAAATAGGGTCAATAAGTAGTAATTCAAGGAATACAAGTAAATATATGTGTTTGGTTACTTCACTTTTAAGGGATGGTTATGATGAATCGCGCACCGCGTTTTTTTTCTAAATCAATTAATATATGGCCGCCTAAAGCTTGGGTTACTAAATTGTAAACTAAGTGCATGCCTAAGCCACTTGCCCCTTGTCCTCTTTTTGAGGTTACAAATGGGTCGAATATTCTGTGTTTAATTTTTTTATCTACGCCTTGGCCGTTATCGCTGTAAATAATAGTGAGTTTTTTTCCTGTTAACTCTACATCAAATTGTATTTCATTATTTTCATTACCAACGAACCCGTGTAGTAGTGAGTTTGTTATTAGTTGTATAAGTACTTGTTGTAATGGTTCTGACTTGCTTTCTACGGTTAAATCGGTTGCACAATTTATGTTTATAACCGGTTTTTTCTCTTCAAGCTCTGAGCTTATTGATGTCAAAACATCTGTTATTAACTTATGAATATTAATGTATGTAGTTACGTCATCATCTTGAATAACCGCTACCTTTTTAAAGGTTGAAATTAAGTCGGCTGCACGGTTTAAGTTACGGTAAATCAAATCTAGGTTTTCAATACCGTCGTCAATAAAGCGTTTTAATTGATTTGAAGTCAGTTTTTTATCATCAAAGCTAATTTGTAAATCGGCTAACTTATCGCGCAGCAAAGTAGAGCTTGTAATACCAAGGCCTATTGGGGTGTTAACTTCATGTGCAACACCGGCAACCATTTGACCAAGAGATGCCATTTTTTCATTTTCAACAATCTGCGTTTGATACTGATGCATACGCTCAAGGGTTGATAATAACTCCTGATTTGCCTCTCGAAGGGCTATGGTTCGTTGGTTTACTTTTTCTTCTAGCCCTTGGTTAAGCTGTTTAATTTCTTCTTTGTCTTTTTCATGGCGAGTCAATTGTTTTTGGGTGCGTGTAAGCATGATGTTTAAACTGTTAGAAAGCGCTGATATTTCTTTTACGTCGGTTACTGGTGCGCGTACATCGTAGTTATGATTTTTTGATACGTCTTGTAATAGCATGCTAAGCCGCTCTATCGGTCGAGCTATTCTTTTTTGAACATTTATTGCGATAAAATACACAACAACAAGTATCAGTAAAGTCAGTAAGATATCTACAACTATTTTTGTTTTATATAATCGTCTAAGCTTTCAAGACTTCCACGCATGTATACATGACCAACAAGCTTTTCATTATGAAAAATTGGCTTTATTAGTTCGATATCTTCGTGGGTTATACGTGGTGTTTTTAGTTCTTCAATGCTATCGATTCTGAGGGGGACTGGTGGCGTTTTTTTTGTCATTAAAACTTATAAAAAAAACAGGCTTTTGAGATGCTTGCTCAATAGAATATACATGTATGTTTTTAACTAAAGGAGTTTTTTCAAAGTATTTAAGGCGTTTCTCTTCTGTTTCTCTGTCATCTTCAAAAACTGATTTTCCAGCGTCAAAAGCAACTATTTCCGCCAAAATAACGAGCTTACTCACTATTAATTGTTTTTGTTCTTTAACACTTAAATAAGTTGATATAGAAATCGATAATGACAAGCAAATAGCAGTTATAAGCATTATTAGGTTTATGAGTGCTTTACGAATACTGCTTTGATGAACTTTTCTAGGCATTATTTGAGTGTCGCCTGAGTCATTGAGTTTTATTATTTTATTAGTCTAGCAAAGAAGAAACACTGTGGTGCAAAAAAATAAAAATAAATAGGTAAT
>NZ_BADX01000125.1:0-193 GCF_000241365.1 Pseudoalteromonas sp. BSi20480
GCCTTTATCATCATTTGGAACAGTGAAGTAAATGTCCAATGGACGGATATAAATATCGAGTTGGTACTTTCCGGTATCAACACCTACGTTTATGTTTTGCTTTGTTTTTGTATTCATAATAAGCTAACTCTTACTTGCATAATGCGGGTTCGAGACCCAGTAGACTATTCGAGTGTGGTGCTTGGAGTCCTTT
>NZ_BADX01000124.1:0-122 GCF_000241365.1 Pseudoalteromonas sp. BSi20480
CGTGATAGATGTTTTTTCACGATACATTGTAGGTTGGCGTGTATCAACGACAATGCACACAGAGCTTATTCTTGATGCGTTAGAGCAAGCTATTTGGCATCGTGGCAACCCCGAAGGGTTAA
>NZ_BADX01000123.1:0-865 GCF_000241365.1 Pseudoalteromonas sp. BSi20480
TAACAAGAGACTATGGCGTCAATAGTTAATTATTAACTTTTGGCGCTTCCCACATTACACCGTCTCTTAGCATCGAATTTAATATCACAATCATCTTTCTAATACAGGCGATGATGGCTACTTTTTTGGGTTTCCCTGCTGCTAATAAACGTTGATATGTTACTTTGAAAACTGGGTTTGATTGCATCGCTGACATCATCGCCATGTATAAAACCGTTCTCACTTGAGGTCGACCACCCTGAATTTTTCGATGGCCTTTATATCGACCACTTTCTCGGTTCATTGGGGCAACACCAATCAGGCTACTTGCTTGTTTGCTGTTGATGTAACCCAGCTCAGGTAGGTTACTGATGATTGATGCAGCAGCTATTTTTCCAATACCAGTCATACTCTGTAATATCGTATTTTTAGCCTGGTATTCAGGGCAGCTTTCAATGAGTTTAACGATTTTTTCTTCAATCTTTTTTATCTGATTATTAAATAAAGTTAGTACTGGTTTGATTGTCATCGCCAATGCTTTGGGCATTATTTGTAAGCGATTTTTCTCCATTGTTTGCATCGTAAGCAACTGGTTACGTCGAGTCACTAAATCACTCATTGCCTGCATGGTATCTGGCTTAAGCTGTGATAATTTAGGTTTAATCGCTTCACTATAATGCGCAATTAATTGCGCATCAAGCTTATCGGTTTTGGCTCGTTGACCTATTGCTCCCGCAAACCGTTTAACATGAATAGGGTTAGCGATTGTGAAAGGTAAATTGGCATTAGCGCAAGCCAAAATAAAGGGCATTTCAAGCCTACCAGTGGCTTCAATTACGATGCGCTCAGGCTTGTATTTCTTAATCGTTTTGACGGCTTCTTTAAT
>NZ_BADX01000122.1:0-395 GCF_000241365.1 Pseudoalteromonas sp. BSi20480
CTGCAAGCATCAATAAAATCCACTATTACTTCTGTTTGCGGTCGAGCTCCGCTTGGGCGAAAAAAGCGGCAGCTTGCCTCAGGATATCATTCGTTCGCTTGAGCTCTTTATTCTCGCGCTCTAAGACGGCAAGGCGTTCTTCAGTTGATTGCGTATTAGAAGAGGGTTTAGACGGTTGAGCTTGAGATTTCTTGACCCATGCTCTAAGTGTTTCTGGGGTACATCCCAGTTTATCTGAAATCGATACTAGCGCAGCCCAAAGAGAAGGGTATTCATGCTGTTGTGTGGTAACAAGCCTAATTGCACGTTCACGAAATTCTGATGTATAGCGATTTGATTTTTTCATAGTTCCAGTTTCTCAAGTTATTGAGTCTCTGGCAAACACGGGGCGATTC
>NZ_BADX01000121.1:0-429 GCF_000241365.1 Pseudoalteromonas sp. BSi20480
AGAGCATTACGGTGTCGAGTCAATTTGCAAGGAATTGCCGATTGCACCATCAACGTATTATTCTCATAAACAGATACAAAGAGAGCCTGAGCGACTGTCTAACCGCAAAAAGCGTGATGCTGAGCTGATAATACTCATTCGCGAAGTGTGGGAGGATAATATGTCAGTTTATGGTGCAAGAAAAATATGGAAGCAGCTACAGCTTGACGACCATCAAGTCGCCCGCTGTACAGTCGAACGATTGATGCGAGTTATGGGAATTCAAGGTGTTCGTCGGGGTAAAGCACATAAGACAACGATACCTGACGAGCAACAAGATAAGCCACTTGATTTAGTTAATCGTCAATTTACTGCTGAGCAGCCAAATCAACTTTGGGTAGCTGACATCACCTATGTTGCCACATGGAGTGGGTTTGTTTATGTCGCTTT
>NZ_BADX01000120.1:0-19352 GCF_000241365.1 Pseudoalteromonas sp. BSi20480
AAACCCTTTTGTGATTTATTGATCTTTAATACAAAAATGCACAAAGAGAAGTAAATGAGGAGCAAATGAGAAGTGAAAGCTGTAGGCGCGAAGCTTGCTCGCGCAAGATGCTATTTACTTCTCTAAAAGTGAAGCGTCTCTAAACCTCTTTGTGATTTATTGATCTTTAATACAAAAATGCACAAAGAGAAGAGAGAGGAGTAAACGAGCAGCCAAAGCAAATTAGTATAAGTTATCTGTATATGACCACCGAGTAAACCGAGGTGCTTCGCGCTACACATTGAAAACACCCGTATCGTTTAGTCACTTCTCTAGGTATTCTTCTTCGCTTCTCGGTGGTTCCCAGTTAAAGCGTTGCTTTTAAACGCCATCAAGCTGCGCGTCTTCAGCCCATTTAACTTATGCGGCTTACTTTTACTTTTATTTTTCCTGCATTGGCGCCATAAAAGCGGCTTAAGTCATTGGCGAAGGGACTAAATTCACCTGATTTAGTAATAGTCACCGTAGCGTCATTAGCTATTTTAAATAAAAATTCTTCGTTATTATTAATTGCACCAACTAATGAGAACCACTGAGCATCTGGAAGTCGTCTGAATGGTTCAAGTAACGCCATTGGAATTTCTTTAACGCCTAATTGCACGTCATCGCGATGCCATCCCTTAGGTGTACACTTTATGCCGTCGTCAAACCAATGTTGATCAGGGTAGGGAGTAAAGCGATAGGTTGCACCTTGCTCGAGCATTAAGCCCGTTTTGTTATAAAACTCACTGGCGAATACCACCACATCTTGGCTTTGGCCAATACTTAATACGCTCATATTTTGGTTGGCAAGCGTAATGTGCGCACTTAAGCCGGTAAAACTTAAGGTGCTGTTGTCACTGTAGCTAACGTTGTATGACTGTTTTTTAAGTGACTCTGGACGGTAGCTGGTGAGTTTATTAATTCGTGTAGCTACACTGTGGTGAACTAATGGCTTAATATTACTCGCTTCGTTATCCACCAGCACAAAGCACTCTCTATCTACTAGCTTGAAGAACGAGTTTAACCAAAAGTAATTTTGCTGGTGGCTCAGTGCAAGTGAGTCGGGGATAACAGTGAGATCGTCTTGTGCAATTAAATTACTATCTGGAAGAAGAGTTTTGTAGTTAATATCGTGACTTGTTAACAATGAAATAGCTAACGGCTGCTCAATAATCCACTCAAGTGCATAACGTAAGCAAATATCAGCTAAACCATCACGGTAGTATCCACCGCCAATGTCTGAATGCGCGCCTGCAAACCACAGTTCAGTAATGTTATTTTGATGGTTCATCAGCGTAGGCTCAAACGCACGGCGTTTTTCATCAAGTGCCACGCAGTGCAGTGCTTGTGAAATATTATTAGCAATGGTGTGGTTTTCAAAAATAACGTGCTCTGCGCCGCGTGTAGCTTTACTCACTTTTGATAAGCCAATTGAGGCCACGGTATCAAATACACATACGTACACATTATTACTAATCAAAGGTTCCAGAATTTTTGCAAAACGCCTAGCGAGAGCGCCACCTCGGCTAAAACCGGTAAGTAAAAGGGTATCGCCTAGTTGGTAATGCGTTTTAAAATCACGCATGGCTTGATTTAAAATACTGGCAACATCGTCACCACGTGGCGCTAAAGTTTGGTTTAAAATGCGTTTTAACCGGCTGCCTTTAGTGCCAATACCTTGATAATAAAAGCTCAATTGTTGCGAGAAAGGTGTAGTGGGGGAACCATCAAGTTTGCCGCCTAATAATAAGTGCAGCTTAACAATGTTAGAAATACTACTGTCTTCTTTAAAATGCTCTGAGCTAAATTGGTCTGCGTCACGGGGCTCATTTCCTGTGCCATCAAAGTTAAAAACTAGTGTTTTTCCCGTCATTGCCCTAATCCTTTAATTGTTTTAAATACTCTACACATGGAATGTTAAATATTAAAGACATTAAATGGCACGCTAATTGGCGTTAGCGTGCTTAGCGGGTTATTTAGTGATTATCAAACATATAATGATTTAGCTCTGTGCCCAGGGCAGGCTTAAGCGCTGGGTTTAGCTGAATTAACTGTTGATAAACCTCAGGGTAAAACATTTTTAATCTGGCAACGCGGGCTAAGTGATTGGGCTCAAATTTTTCAACAAGCTGTAAAGCTAAAGGAATCATTGGGCTTAGCTCACCTTTTGTATAACTTTGCTCTAGTGCTAAGTCGAGTATATCTACACCAAGCTTACTGGGAACAGTCGGTATTTTATTATCAATTAAAAATTGTACTATATCGTTTGAGGCAAACATTGCCTGTATGTATACGTCGCGGCCAAATATGTCGGTAATCGAAAAATCAAAACCAGCTTGTTTTAGCTTTTGCCAATGCTCAAGCGGAAAACGACTTAATCTTGCTAAATCACTTGGTTGCTTAGGTTCAATTCGGCTTTCCCAGATCGTTATAAAGTCATGAGGCTCTAATAGCAGTAATGTAAAAAGTGTATCAGTTTCTGTTTGAGTTAATGGTGTACTAAGGCTGTACTCATAAGCTTTTTGGTAATTTTCTTTAGACAAATATTCGCTGAAATCGCTATGACTTCTATCGTTTGAAAGCTGATTACTTAGCATACTCCACCAGTAATTAACTAATACGGGGTCTTGTTCTTGCAAAACATATTCGAAGTTATTACCGTGCTCTTTTTTTACCTCTAGCACCGTATTATATGCTTGCATAGTAGAGTGTAATTGCTCAGTATCACTTAACTGCTGCTGTAATAGTTCACAGTTTTGCCTATTATTATCTAGATCTTCCTTTTGTTGCTTCAAATTTACTAAAAAGCGTGCAACATCAGAATTATCGGGGTCACTCACTTGAGGCATTGTGGTGTTGTCTATTTTACCAATAGAATTAAAGTAATCATATTGCTCAGGGTTTTTCTGCGCATTAATATAGGCGCCTTGCTGGTAAATAAAGTCACTTACAAAAAAAACGCCTTTGTTATTTGGATCGTCATTAGCATTACCGCTATGAGCTTTATAGCCCTGCTCTGTAAGGTAGTTTAACATTTGAGTATGCTTTGCATCTAAAGGGGCTAGCGTTAAGTTACCACTTTTAGGCAGGTTTACTATTGCAACATCTAAACCCGTAAATAAGCCTGGCTGATTGGTTGGTGTTACGCCTAGTTGTTGCAATGCTTTTACAAGCGGTAAATTAAACTGGCTTACGGCAATATCAGCTACGTTATACAAAACAGATTTTTCTTCGTATAGCGGCATAGCATTCAGTGCCGGCACCTGCTTTATAAGCGCAAAAATATACTCATTAGGAATGTTGTTTTTAATCGCAGTAGCCACTTCATTTACTGTAAATTGGTTAGATGAAATTGCCTGCTCAAATTCTTTTGGGGTAAATTTATTTGCATTAAGTACAAACAATGTAGCCGGGGAAATAACCTCACTGCCCTCAAGTTTAATAAACGTTTTAGAGTAAGTGGTAAATGTATCAGTGTTGTTTAATAAAGCATAAAGTGTTTCTTTTTGTACATTTTCATCAAGCGGTAGGCTCATAGAAAGCCCAGGAGGGCTATGCTTATTATCTCCAAGCTGTTGAATCATTCCTTTTACTTTATCATTGGTGAAACCTTTAATTGCCTCAATGCCTTGCCAATTAGCTAACTCGTTTAAAGAGCTAGTAATATTAAGCTGCTGTTTTTGCTCTGCAACTATGGCATCTCTTAAAAGGGCAATGTATTGACGCTTATAGATTTCTGATAGGTTTGCATACTTTAAAAGCGTAGGGACCAACGTCCCTTTTTTAAGCTCAATTACAAAAAATGAAACAAGCGATTGGTTTAAATTATTTATTTTTATATGTTGTTGCTGTGATTGATCTCTGCAAAGGCGAATATCTTTTTTTAGATCTATGACTATTCGTAGCGGTGTGCCTTCTGCGGGCTGCTTTTTATTAACTAAATTAGGCTCAGTGGCATTAGGTGCAACCACGTTGTTCTGCTCTATAGCTGCTGTGTTAGGCTGGGTTTTAAATAAATATACTGCCAAAGTCGCTATAATTATAAGTCCGATAAGTAGCTTTTTCATAACCGCCAATCCCTTGATGTTATTAAAATATTCTCACATCCTACTACTTTAGGTACGCAAAGTGCAAAAAAGCTTTAAGAGAGAATACTTATTAACTGTTAAAGCTTTTTGTGGTGTTGTGAGCGTACTTAATTTATTAGTGCAATTTCATTTTAGGGCGCACAACACGTAGTACCTTTTCGCTTATCCATAATGCAAAGGTTTTTGCGCTACCGTGTATGGCGCGTTGGTGCATGCGATACAGCGATATATACATAAAGCGGGCTATTTTACCTTCAATAAAAAAGGTGTTGCTGGTTAAGTTACCCATTAAATTACCTACCGTGCTGTAGCGCGATAAGTTAACGAGAGAGCCGTGGTCGCTGTATTTAAACTCGCTTAGCGGCTGGTGTTTAAGTGTTGCAATAAGATTTTTTTCAACACATTGTGCCATTTGATGGGCCGATTGTGCACGCGGTGGTACAAGTTTTCCGTCTTCTTGGGTAAAGGCGCAGCAATCGCCAAGTACAAAAATACTTTCATCTACGGTGCTTTGTAAGAACTTGTTTACTTGAATTTGGTTGCTGCGGGTAAGCTCAAAAACACCTAAGTCTTTAATAAAATCTGGCGCTTTTACGCCTGCCGCCCATACCATAATATCGGCATCTATGTGTTCTTCGTCTTTTGTTATAAAGCCTTGCTCGGTGGCTTCTTTTACCTGTGTTTGCTCTCGCACGTTTACGCCCAATTTTAACAGCTCGCGTTTGGCACTTACGGCAATACGCTCTGGTAATGCAGGTAAAATACGTGGACCGGCTTCAATTAAATGAATGTGCAAACGTTTAGACGACATGTTTGTAAGGCCGTAAAGCTTTAGTAATTCAGACACATGGTAAAGCTCAGCTGATAGTTCAACGCCTGTTGCGCCCCCGCCCACAATGGCAATATCAAGAGATTGTTGCTGGTTGTCGTCTTGATGAAGGCGGGTAAAGCTATCGAGCAAAGAATGCTGAAAACGCTCAGCTTGCTGGTTTGAATCTAAAAAGTAGCAATGCTCTTTTATGCCTGGGGTATTAAAGTCGTTACTTACACTGCCAATAGCAATAACAAGGTGGTCGTAGCGTACAGTGCGTTTGGGCAAAATAGTGTGGCCAAGTTCGTCAAAAAGTGGTGCGAGAGTAATTGTTTTATTACTTTGGTCGATGTTACAAAAGGTACCAAGTTGGAAGTTATAATGATGTTTTGCGGCATGGGCAGAGTAAACTACGCCATCTAAATCGGGGTCAATAGAGCCTGTGGCTACTTCGTGCAGTAATGGCTTCCATATGTGGGTGCGGTTTTTGTCTATTAATAAAATTTCTGCGTGTTTTTTCTTTCCTAGTTTATGCCCTAATTGAGTTGCAAGCTCTAATCCGCCAGCGCCGCCGCCAATAACGACGATTTTAGGAGTGGTTATGTTCATGACTACGCCCTTAAAAATAATATACCCAAGCAATCTGTTTTATTATTTTTAAAATGACTTGGGTATCGAAAATTATTTTGGCAAAGCTCACTTTTATGGGGCTATAGTGTGCGCCTAAATAATGGATATGTCAGCAGTAAATCACCTAATTTACGGTATACTAACTTGCAAATACTTCATCTAGGCTGCATTTTTCTGTTATAGCCCTGTGTTATCAACGCCAAAAAGGACATTTTTATGAATACGCCGCTTTTACAATCACTTGAGCAACATTTTGGTTTTAACCAGTTTAGAGCAGGGCAGCAGCAAACTATAGAGCAGCTTTTAAATGGGCAATCGTCCCTTGCTATATTCCCTACAGGGTCGGGTAAGTCGTTGTGTTATCAGCTAACGGCTATGCATTTAGAAAACTTAACGTTAGTGGTGTCGCCATTACTAGCCTTAATGAAAGATCAAATTAGTTTTTTAAATAGCAAAGGTATTTACGCGGCAAGCCTTGATTCTAGCCAAGACCAAATGCAAAGCAGCACCGTAATGAACGATGTGCGAAATGGTAAAATTAAAGTGTTAATGGTGTCGGTAGAGCGCTTTAAAAACGAGCGATTCAGAGAGTTTATAAGCCAGGTTGCGCTGTCTATGCTGGTGGTAGATGAGGCGCACTGTATATCTGAATGGGGGCATAACTTCAGACCTGACTACTTAAAACTACCGCGATATCGCGAAGAGCTAAATATTCCACTAGTACTATTGCTTACCGCCACCGCCACTAAAAAAGTAAAACGCGACATGAGCGAGCGTTTTAATATTGCCCCTGAGTGCATTGTACAAACTGGCTTTTACCGCGCTAACCTCGATTTAAGCGTGCTAAGTGTAAAAACGGCTGATAAAAACACCGAACTTACAAACATAGTGCGTGCGCAAAATGGCCCAGGTATTGTGTATGTAACACTGCAGCAAAGTGCTGAGCAAGTGGCCAATATGTTAAGCGCACAGGGCCTGCAAGCGGTGGCGTATCATGCCGGGCTTGAAGACACCCTACGCGGGCAAATTCAAGATGATTTTATGGCGGGAAAAATAAATGTAGTGGTCGCCACTATTGCCTTTGGCATGGGGGTTGATAAATCAGACATTCGTTTTGTTATTCATTACGATTTACCAAAATCGATTGAAAACTACAGCCAAGAAATTGGCCGCGCAGGGCGCGATGGCAACCCATCAAACTGCTACACGCTTGCTAATTTAGATGGCCTAAACACAGTAGAAAACTTTGTATATGGCGACACCCCTGAGCTGAGTGGCATTGAATATGTAATTAACGATATTCGCCAAGCCCAACAGCAATGGGAAATGCAAGAATACAGCCTTTCAAGCGAAAGTAATATTCGCCAATTAGCACTTAAAACATTACTGGTTCAACTTGAAATGCAAGGCGCAATTACGCCGCAGTACGCCTATTATGCCGATTTTAAATACAAGTTTTTGGTTGATAAAAACGAGCTACTTAGCCAGTTTGACGAGCAGCGCCAAACCTTTTTAACGCAAATATTTAGCCATACCGATTTTAAAAAAATATGGGGCACGCTCAATTTTGACACCCTTACCCAAGCCGCGCAGGTTGACCGTAAACGGGTTGTGGCCGCGCTTGACTACCTAGCCGAAAAAAACCTTATAACGCTTGAAACCAAACGCATTACCCAAGTATATAAAGTGCATAGTGAAGTTATAAATAACCCAGAGCTTGCCCAGCAGTTACACCACTACTTTGCTGAAAAAGAACAAGCTGAAATAAAACGAATTGCTGCTTTAGTGCGCTTTTTTGAGCTACAAACTTGCCTGAGTTATAACTTAGCGCGCTACTTTGACGACCAAAATGCGCCAGTACAGTGCGGGCATTGCAGTGTATGCCGTGGTAATGCTGTAAAATTAGAATACTCACTAGTGCCTGTAACTATTGCAGATGAGGTTATTTATCAAAAGGTAGACGAGTTTATAGCGCATATGGCCATAAAGGGAGTTCATAACGTGGGTGTTGAAACCCAGTGCCGTTTTTTAGCGGGTATGAGCGTGCCATTGTTTGCTCGTAATAAGGTACGCCAACTCAGCGGATTTGCGCTTTGTGAGCAACAGCGGTATAGCGATATAAAAGCCACACTGCTTGGCAGATAGCCATTAAAGTAATGATCAAACCTGCATAATTATAAAAATGTTAAATTTTTGTTTGTTTTTTCAGCGTTTAACTATACTCAACATGACTATTAAGGTCATATAAAACGAGGTGAACGATGAAACTGCAAAAATTGATGCTGTTAGGAGTGTTTATTTCAGGGACTAGTTACGCTGAAATTAATATTTCAGGCTTTGCAAGTATTAACGCGGGTAAAGTACTCAGTGGAAGTGGTGTGCCGCAATATGGTGTTGAGCCAACCTTTTTGGCTGACTACCCTAATGTGAGTGGCTACACAGAAGACTTATCTTTCTCTCCAGAGTCGTTAATTGGTATACAAGTGTCGGGGGACCTTGGTGAGGGCTTATCTGTCACAGGTCAAATTGTTGCCCGAGGTGTAAACGATTTTGATGCTAATTTTGAGTGGGCATATATTTCGTACGAAATAAATGATAATTGGACGGTTCAAGCAGGTAAAAAGCGTTTGCCTCTTTTTTATTACTCAGATTTTTTTGACGTAGGTTACGCATATGTATGGATGCGTAACCTGCCGACAATTATACATGGCAAGTATTTAACTATGAAGGCATAAACCTTCTCTATTCTGGCTCGATTGGAGAGTGGGGTGTGTCTGCTAATGTGTATGCTGGTAAAGAAGACGATGACGACAACAAACTGCTATCAGACTTTTTCTTTCAAGAGCCTACCCGAGAAATTTGGGAAGATATGCTAGGTGGTGTACTTTCGTTAAGCCATGATTGGCTTGAATTGAGAGTAACGCATATGCAATACACTAATAAACGCTTTCGTTCTGGAGAGCCGGTTTTATGGGATGGAAAAGATAGCCGTGATGGCAAATTCTATGGCTTAGCTGCCAATTTTGATTTTGGCGACTTTTTTGTACTAAGCGAACTTAACCGTTTAGATCTAGACGGAAACCTAGACACTTATATGATCAGTGCAGGGTATCGGTTTGATGCAATTACGCCTTATGTGATGTTTTCAGATTTTGAGCAAGAAGGTGAGGGAGATACTGAAAGCCATAATACCTTTGCGGTGGGGGTTCGTTGGGATTTTCATCCTTCGGCGGCACTCAAAATGCAGTACGACAGGGTAAAAGATGATTCATTCGAGTTAGCGGTAGCGGGTGATAGTAAAGCAATCACGCTTGGTGTTGATGTTGTATTTTAAGGGGAATTAAAAATGAAAAATTAATGTTATGTGTACTGTTTTTGTTTAGCAATGTTGCCTTTGCTGATTTTGCTATTATTGTACATCCTTCAAACGAGAGTAGTTTTGATGAGTCCGTCATTAGTCGAATTTATACCGGAAAAGAAAAGTCGTTTAGTAATGGCAATACGATCATTCCAATATCACAAGATTCAAAAAATCCGACTACGGAGCAGTTTAACAGTAAACTGCTTAATAAAAGTGCGTCGCAGTTAAGAGCCTATTGGTCAAAGCTTATTTTTACGGGAAAAGGAACACCACCCAAAGAGCTAGAAAATGACTCAGAGGTGATCAAAATGGTTGCAGCTAACCCAAATACGATTGGGTTTGTTTCGGCATCTGCCGTGTCTGATGATGTGAAGGTGGTATTAAACTTTTAATTTAAAATTAAATGCCAACAATAAAGCGTGTTAACGAGTAGCACGCTTTTTATTATTCTATTTGTTCACCATTAAAATTAACTAGCACGTTTAGCCTGCTCGTGTATCCTACTTAGCGTGTTTCTTTTATTTAAGCCACTATGCCTAACACTGTTATTCCAAGTAAAACTATTTCCTCTACACCAGAGTCCGTAACCTGCGCTAACTGCCAAGCGTGTTGTTGCCAATTAGAAGTGCGCATAGTAACCGACACCGGTGTGCCTTTTCAGTACATTGATTACGACAAGTGGGGCAGCGAAGTAATGAAACGCGGCGATGATGGTTGGTGCCAAGCACTCGACCGCAATACGCTAATGTGTACCATTTATGAAAACCGCCCACTTACTTGCCGTGAGTTTGAAATGGCCTCGAACGAGTGTATTGCAGAGCGCGAAATAGCCGGTATTTAAAAATACGGACTAACTAATAAACCCGCGTTTGTGTTTTTAACCAATAGAGAGTTGTGCGCTTGGGTATCTTAGTTTTTTACTTCGTGGACTTGCTAAAAAGTAGGCGAGAGTGAGCGGGCCTATTCTGCCCATAAACATTAAAAACATAATGATAAACTCCCCCAGCGGTGATAACGATGACGTTAAACCACGTGAAAGTCCTACCGTACCCAGTGCCGATACCGCTTCAAAAGCAATATCTAAAAAAGGTGCATCTTCAACGACCAGTAATGTAAAAATAGCCAACCAAGTGACTCCCGCTGAAATAACGGTTAAGGCTAATGCTTTATACACTGAATCTTTGTCTATTTCTCGGCGTAACACGGTGACGCCTTTGTCACGCCTTAAGTAGCTATAGGTTGCTAATATTAAAACGATAAACGTAACGACCTTTATGCCACTTGCAGTACTCAAAGAGCCGCCACCGATAAACATAAGCATCATAGTTAAAGCGGTACTTGCATTTTTTAACTCTTCAATAGCAATGGTATTAAACCCCGCAGTACGAGGGGTAACGGCTTGAAACCAAGCTGCTAGCCATTTCCCTATTTCAGATAACGGCTGCAGTGTTTTTGGATTATCGTATTCAATTACGTAAATAAGCAACAATGCAATAACGTTAATAATAACAGTGCTGATCAGCATTAATTTACTGTAGGGACTGAGCTTAGCCCAACGCTTTGATTTATATAAATCGGTTAATACGGTAAAGCCTAGGCCACCAATAATAAACAAACAGGTAATTGTTAAATTTACAACGGGGTCTTCTACATACAGCATTAAGCTATTGGGGCTCAATGCAAACCCTGCATTGTTAAAAGCGCTAATAGTATAAAAAAGTGCATGGAAAAAGCTTTTTTGTAAGCCCATTTCGGGTAGCCAATACAGCGTTAAAATAATAATGCCTAAAGATTCAACGATTAGCGCAAACAGCAAAACAGACTTAGCGGTATTTACCAAAGTAGATGTATCTGTTTGATTAAAGGCTGCTTTGGTCACTGTTTTTTGAATAAAGCCAACTTTATTACCCAGCGCCATTAAAGTTACAACCGCAAAGGTCATTAAACCCAGACCACCTAGTTGAATTAATAGCGCAATAACGCCTTGTCCAAAAGGAGTAAATACTGAACCTGTATCAACTACAACTAATCCGGTTACAGTCACCGCGGAGGTAGCTGTAAACGCACTTTGTATCCATGAAATAGGCTCATAGGTTGCAAAAGGTAGTTTTAACGCCAACGCCCCTAGCGTTATTAATATTAAAAAACTACAGCAGAGAACAAGCGGTGGAGCCGCATTGAGTTTTTTATGCCCATTGGCTTTTCGATCTATAGGTGTTTTGAGAGGGTGCCATAAAACCATAATTATAAAAGCCTTGGTGCAAGATAGTTTAGTTCGACTCGATTACCTGATAACAGTAAAGTGTCGTAGGTAAGTAACTCAAAGTCGTCATCAAGTTTGACAAACGTTTGCTTTGCGCGCTTGACCAATAATGGGTTTACAGTGCCTTTTATTTCTTTAAGTAAATGCCCTAGTTTTGTTTTATGTAAGTGCGCTTTTATACTTACTTCAACAACGTATAAGCCATTGCCTAAGGAAATATAGTCGTTTACTACAGGGTAATTAAGCGCTTGTGCAACGCGCACGCCCATTTCTTCTTCAGGATGAATAATGCGTGTTACACCTAGCTTAGAAATAATTGTGTGATGGGCTTTAGTGCTCGCTTTTACCCATATTTGCTTAACAGCTAGGTTTTTTAATGCAAGGGTGCACAGAATGCTCGATTGCATGTCTTCTCCAATCGCCACTAAAACTGCCTGACTACTCGCTAAATCAAGCTCTTTAAGTGCGGCTTCATCAGTGGAGTCGCAAATAACGGTTTCAGATAAATGCTCAACATATTTTTCAGCGAGTTTAGGGTTACTATCAACCCCAGTGACTGTATGCCCTAAATGAATTAACTCAAGGCTTGCTGCAATGCCAAATCGACCTAATCCGATCACTGTAAAATGTGCCATGTTGATACCTAAATTAAAGTTAAAAGAGAGAAGTGGTAAAGTTCATTTGGTCAATAAACAGTTAATACATAGGCTGTAAGCATCACTATTTTTATCCAACCCAACACACCTATTACTCCTTCTGCTGAAGTTAGAATATGAGTTATTAAAGTAACAATGAAGGTAGGCGTTAAAAGCTTTATAAAGATTTAACGAATCAGATAAAAAACTTTATAAAAACTTTATAGAGGCAATATCGAAAAGGCAGTAATCTAGGTGCTCAAATGTTAGAGGAATAATTAATGAATCAGGCAGAGGCTAAACCACGTTGGTATAACGCATTGTTTTTGGCAGTAATAATGCCATTAATTGTTGTTATTGCCATTTACCCTGTGCGTAATTGGTTTACTACCACCGATATCGTGATGCTTCAGTTATTATGGGTGACTTGGGTTGCTGTGCGCAGTAATCGTCGTCTTGCCATACTGACCACCTTAGTGAGTGTAGCGTGTACAGATTGGTTTTTTGTTGCTCCAAATTTTACTTTTCATATTGAAAACATAGAATATTTAGTAACCTTTATGGTTATGCTCATTGTTGGTTTTGTGATCAGCCAATTGGCAGGGGAGCTCAGTACTAAAGTTAGGGATGTGCAATTACATGCAAGTAATAGTCGCACCTTGTACGAACTGGCCAAAGACTTAAACAGCCTAGATACGCTGGATGAACAAAAAAAGTACTTTGTGCAGCGCATCAGTAAGCATTTAAACGCATCTTGTACATTTATACCTGCAGCATCGCAGGGCAATAGTGAGTTTATATTGCTTAGTGAGGTTAACCCTAGCTGGGGCGGGTTTAATTTTACTAAACGGTTAACGCAAGGGCAAAAATCCTTTGCTGACACCGCTATTTCGCTTCTTTATCAGGTACATGAAAAAACATTATTACGCCAACAGTCGGCTGCTATTTCGGTGCAAGCGGAATTAGAGCGCGCTAAAAATGCACTTTTACGCAGTTTGTCTCACGATTTACGCACACCACTGGCGACTATTATGGGCGCATCGAGCATGCTTGCAGATGATGAGATTACACTCAGTGACATCGTGATAAAAGAGCAAGCGAGTAATATTTATGAGCAAAGTAAAATACTAAATGAGCACTTTGATAAAGTAATGGAGTTAAGCCGAGTTAATAAAATGGGTGAAAACCTAAGTTGGCAAACAATAAACTTACAAGCACTACTTAGTGAAGCTAAAGCTAGAAGGCAGCAGCAACTCACTGATTTTGTCATAAATACCAATATAGACGCTCAGACAACATGCGAAGGGGATGTGACTTTGTTAGAAATTGCGCTGGCTAATATGCTCGAAAATGCATGGCGTTATGGTGATAAAAAGGTGAGCGTTGAATTTACTCGAAGTAGCAATCAGCAAAAGATATGTTATCAGCTAATTCTCACTAATAACGTGATCACTAAAGCGCAAACAAGTAGCAATGAAGGCGTTGGGTTAGGCAGCATTATTTGTGATGTGGTTGCTAAATTTCATCAGGGCACATTTACATTAACAATTAATAACGAAACAAATATGGCGTACGCAAAGTTAATCTGGGAAAAAAGTAATGACTAAAATCTTGATATTAGAAGATTCTCCCCCCCTTCAAAGCTTTTTAAAAACTTTGTTGCAAGCCAGTGGCTACGAGCTAAGTATTTGTGATAAAGGGTTAGATGGCTTTGCACGTTTAAGTGAGCAAAGTTACGATCTTGTATTGTTAGACTTGGGCCTTTTAGACATGGATGGTCAAGACTGGTTAATTGAGTTTAGACAATGGAGTGCCTTACCTGTTTTAGTACTCTCAGCTCGAGATGGCGAAGTTGAAAAAGTCACAGCGCTTGATAATGGGGCAAATGACTATATTACTAAACCGTTTAGCGCGAATGAGTTGCTAGCCCGAATTCGGGTTTTATTACGCACCCAAAGCCAACCGAGTGTGGCATTTACCTGCGGGAATATAAAAATAGATCCGCAAAAGCACAGTGTTACTGCTTCTGGAGGTGAGGTAAAACTCACTAAAAAAGAGTACGCAATACTCTTATTGCTGTTTCAAAATAAAAATAAAGTACTCACCCATAATGCAATCTTAAGCCATATCTGGGGGGCGCAGTATGTAGAGCGACCTGAATACGTAAGAGTCCATGTGGCACAGCTTAGACAAAAACTAGAGGCTAACCCTGCGAGTCCAAAATATATTTTAACTGAACCGGCCGTGGGTTATCGATTGGTTGACTAAAAATGAGAACTTTAGAGTTTTACTCTACAGCACAATGATCCAGATAAATTATTTTTAATTGAATTTTAATACGCTTGAGCAAATTAGTGTAAATAAAACAGAGCAGCAAAAATGTTTGCTATGACTGTGTTTCCACAGTCATAGGCGTATAAAATTAGTCGTATTTAGCTTCTAGCTCATTAGCCGTATGAAACTTCTCGTGGCTTTGTAATTGCTCGTCGTATTTTACCAGGTTTTTAAAGTGACCTAGCTGACCTGAGTTTTTAACAATTTCAACAATAAACGACATCATAAAATCGGCGCCGGTTAGGGTGTCGCCAACTAAATAACGTTTACCTTCTAGCCGGTCGTTAAAGTAGCTAATTACTTTAGCGGTTTCAGCGTCGGCGTAGCCTTCTAAAAATTGTGTTTTAGCGCCATCTTTAAGCACAAACATTTTAAGTAGTAGCGGTAAAATGGCAGAGCTTTCAGCAAAGTGCAGCCATTGTTGGTAATCAACGTAGTCAGCGGTGCCAGCCTTTGGTGCAAACTTTCCGTTACCGTATTTAGTAATTAAGTAATCAGTAATAGCGCCAGATTCGGTAACAATTAACCCATCGTCTTCAATAACTGGCGACTTACCGAGTTGGTGAACTTGCTTTAGCTCATCAGGGGCTAAAAATGTGTCTTTGTTACGTTGATAAGCAACAATTTCGTAATCAACTTCTAGTTCTTCTAAAAGCCAAATAATACGTTTTGAGCGCGATTTATTTAAATGATGTAGTTTTATCATGTCAGTCCTTGTTGGCGTTGCTGGTTGCAGCAACGCTGTGTTTGTATATTTTAGTTAAAGTGCATCGTTGATTTTAACAACGGTTTTACCAAAGTTTTTACCACTAAGCATATCGTTAAATGCGCTTACAGTGTTTTCAATACCTTCTACCATGTGCTCGCGGTATTGTACTTTGCCATCCTGTAGCCACTTTTGCATGTCTTGCGCAAATTCATCGTAGCGGTGACCGTAGTCGTCAAAAATTATAAAGCCTTGCATTTTAATACGTTTAGTAAGCAACTGCCCCATTAGCATACCCATACGATCAGGGCCTTCAGGTAAGCTTGTGGCGTTATACTGCGATACTAAACCACAAAGCGGTACACGAGCTGCGGTATTAAGCAATGGTAATACGGCATCAAACACTTTACCGCCCACATTTTCGTAATAAACATCTATACCGTTATCACATGCTTTTTCTAGCTGCTCTGCAAAGTCATCGGCTTTGTGATCAATACAGGCATCAAACCCCAGTTTTTCAACTGCATGGGCACATTTTTCGCTGCCACCAGCAACGCCTACCACTTTACAGCCTTTGATTTTAGCTATTTGTCCAACGGTTGCGCCAACTGGCCCCGTTGCTGCGGCTACGACTACCGTTTCGCCTTCTTTAGGTGTGCCAATATCAAGTAGGCCCATATACGCCGTAAAGCCCGGCATACCCATAATGCCTAGCGCGTACGAAGGATTTGCAGGCTCTTTGCCTAATTGCATAAGGCCTTCGCCATTACTAATGGCGTAACTTTGCCAACCTGTGTAGGCAAGTACCCACTCGCCTTCGCTAAATTTATCGTTTTTAGACTCTTCTACTTGGCACACGGTAGCGCCAACCATTACGTCACCCACGTTTACCGGATCGGCGTACGACTTTGCGTCGCTCATGCGGCCACGCATGTATGGGTCAAGTGATAAATAAATAGTGCGCAGCAGTACCTCGCCATCTTTAAGGGCTGGTAAATCGACTGTTTTAAGCTCAAAGTTTTTATCGGTTGGAGCACCGTGTGGGCGTGATGCTAAAGTAAGTTGACGACTAGTTGCAGACATAAAATTCTCCTTTTGAATATGAACCCACTTAACGAATGTGTATGCGTTTAATAACCCGATTGGCATAAACAATAATGCGCGCTAAGTAGTAAATGTATGTACAAATTTGTACCTTACAACAGGAGTTTTGGGCGAGGGGCTGTTAATTCAACCTTAAGCGGAGTAATTATTCTAAAAGGTTTATTTGAGCTTGCTAAAAATATGACTATCGTAAAATGCGCCATTTTTATAAATGGCTTGTTTAAGAATAGCCTCGGCCTTAAAACCACATTTAGTAAGTGCCTTTATAGAACCAGTATTACCAGCAAATATAGCGCCAAAAATACGGTTTAGGTTTGAGGTTTTAAACGCGTAATCGCAAATTTTTGTAATAGCGTGAGTCATTATTCCTTGCCCCCAAAAGTCACTATTAAGCCAATAGCCTATTTCGCCACTGTGGCTATACTCGAACTCTCCGGGCGTTATGCCTATACACCCCGCAAATTGCTCATCTACAACAATGGCCTTAACTATTCCACTTTTAGAGCCTTGGTTTATCCACCAATCGGCGTCGGCTTGAGTATACGGAAATGGAATTTTAGACGATAAAAAGCGCGTCACCTGTTCATCGTTTAAGGTATTAATAATATGTGGCGCGTCCTTTGGTTTAAAGTCTCTTAGGGTAATCATTGTTTTAATTAAGTATGGGCTGAATACGGTTTAACTTAGCAAGCAATTAGAGATTGCACAATCACAAAGATTAACCGCTTACGCCTATAACTTTGTTTTAAAGTACTCTAATATAAGCAAAATATAATACTGTTTAAGATACCTTTTATGCACCCACACATAGCCGCCCTATATAATAGTGCCCAAAAGCCAAGCCGTTTAATTGTAGGTTTAATGAGTGGTACCTCGTTAGATGGGCTCGATGTAGCGCTGTGTAAGGTAAGCGGCGCGGGCTTAAACACACATATTGAAATATTAAATTTTACCACCGTTGAATATAGCGACAATTATAAAACTAAAATAAAGCAGGTATTTGCAAAGCGAGAGTGCGATTTAGAACTAGTAACCTTACTGCATCCGTGGGTAGGTAAGCTCCATGGCAATATGGTTAATCAGTGCTTAAAAGTGTGGCAAGTGGACCCTAGTACAATTGATGTTATAGCCAGTCATGGGCAAACAATTTACCACTGCCCACAGTCGCAGCATAATCATAAAAGCTTTACTAATGGCACATTACAAATTGGCGATAGCGACCAAATAGCCGTTACTACCGGCATTACAACGATTGGTGACTTTAGGCAAAAACACATAGCCGCAGGAGGGGAAGGTGCACCGCTTGCGGTATATGGCGATTACTTATTTTTTGCAAACCACAATGAGAACCGCATTTTATTAAACATGGGTGGTATTGCTAATTTAACGTTTTTACCTAAAAGCGGTGATGCAAATAGCGTATTTAGTAGCGATATAGGCCCAGGTAACACCATTATGGATGCGTACGTACAGCTGCACTTTAAAGGCATGCATTTTGATGATGGTGCAAAAATAGCTAAAGCTGGCAAGGTAAATACACTCTTATTAAATGCATTGTGTAGCAACACTTTTTTTGAGCTTGCGCTGCCTAAAACAACAGGGCCTGAAGTATTTAATTTAGCGTATTTGCATGGAGCTCAGCTGCAAACAAATACACAGCACTTAAGCCATGAAGATGTAATGGCAACTTTAAATATGTTTAGCGCGAGGGTAACTGCAAATGCGTTAAACGAATGCGGGCAAAGTGCTAAAGAGTGTGTGGTGTACGCAAGTGGTGGCGGTATTCATAACCCATTATTAATGGCGCACCTTAATGCGCTGTGCCCGACTATTAAAGCGTTTAAAAATACCGATGATTTGGGGATAAACCCCGATGCAAAAGAGGCTGTGTTATTTGCTATTTTAGCCAACGAGTGCTTAGCCGGTGAGCAGCAACACCTAAATAATACTGCGCAGGGTATTGCTGGGGTCACTATGGGTAAAGTGAGTTTTGCTGATTAAGTTTTTATAAATTTGTATACCAACACATTAAAAAAACGAAAATAAACTTGAGCTCATATTCCGAAAGTATTTTTTAACGCCGTGTGGCTTAGTTTGGCTTTTAAGGGCTTGCTGATTTTTATAACCAGCCTCAAACGCATTTACTTGCATATCAAACTGTAAACTATTTTTTAAAGTGGCATTTAAGCCATGCAGCATCAATTGCATTACTAAGCAGTGGCTTTGGGTAATTTTACTTAATGTTAAATACACATAACCACGCTCTAAGTCGGCGTTAGTGAGTACTTTTTCAGTAAAGTATTGCGCATCACGGGCACTGGGATACGTTGCGCTCAGCGAAATAATATCGTTTTCGTGGGCGTCGTCAGGCAATACGCATTGCAGCGTTATTTCATGCATAGCACTGGCTTGCAAGGTTAACTGCTCGTATTCCATTGTGTGGCCCATAGCCGCAGAGAGAGGATCTTCAAACGATTGTAACGCAAATGTGAGTTGCGTCATTGGTGTGCTCATTTACTTCAACTTCTAGATTATAAAAAATACAGTTCGAGTTTAAATTATCACCTATTTTGATTGCAGTTTTATGACAAGTTGCACTTAATCGGATAATCGCTGTATTTTGATCAAAAAAGATCGCTATATGTTCTTTCTCATTCAACTTTGGAATAGTTTGTCACACATCTAGAATGAACAGCTATATGTGGCAAGGCTTGTAGCGACGATATTGCTGTTCTTTATTTGGGGTTTTCTCATAGGCTTTTCTTCATAGGGAATAGAATTTGGTTTTTAGGCTTTACCTAATCAAAGCATTAAATAGAGATTCCAAATTAAAATTTCATACTTATCTTATTTGATTTAATACGGTATGCATTGCGGTTGAATGTTGTAGCACATATTAAAAGAGTTCCCCACAAGCTAAGCTATCTTAAGTTAAAAATGTAGTAAGGCGTTTATGAGCAATAACAGGTCATTGATATTGGCTAAATATCGTCGTTAATTGATTAGTTAAACTGCTCTTTGCGCATATATTCATGAAAATAAGCGCTACGCGCAAATTGGATTATTTAACTTCACCTAAAAACTTTAGAAAACTTAGTGATAGTAATACCTTAGGTAATTTGTTAAAACTATATAAAGTAGATAAGTGAGCGTTAAGTCGGCAGAAATATGCGCGATGAGCGCACTATTAAATTGTTAACACTCAAGGAGAGATTGTGCCTCTATACAAGTATTTGACACTTGAGAATACGGTGAGAGTTCTAGATGGGAGTGTCAGGTTCACTCAACCAGGGGCTTTCAATGATCCGTTCGAAATGGTTCCAGAATTACATGTTCCGGAAGATTTCGAACCCAAAGATATCTCTATTAGCTTTGACGTCCTTGCACCCAGAAGGCAGC
>NZ_BADX01000119.1:0-407 GCF_000241365.1 Pseudoalteromonas sp. BSi20480
TATTTGAGGAGTGTTGTTAAACAAGCCACCAACAACAACTATTAGTGGTATTGCGATATAAAAAGCATAAGAGCCGTTAGTGTACTTTTTTACAAACCAGTGAACAGGAAAGCCAACAACTAACCAACCAACGATAGAAATTAGCAGGTAAACACTAATATAAAGTAAAAAAGTAACGGCAAGTCCATAAATATCATCAAGTGATGAAGGTGCCAGTCCATTGAATAAAACCAAACGGCGATTCCTATACCAACATAGCCAATACTTTTTATTACAGCACTATCCCAGTTACTTGAACTCACTACGGGCTCCATGAAAACATAACGCCTCGTTAAGAGGCTAAAAATAGTTGGTTAAAATATGCGAGGCACGAGCAAAAACCAACTGTTTTTTGTCCTGCTTTAATG
>NZ_BADX01000118.1:0-6277 GCF_000241365.1 Pseudoalteromonas sp. BSi20480
AACTAAATAACGAATTTTTGCCTAGCTATCACCACGTTTATCTATCCTCAAAATAGATCACTTAATTTAGCGGATTGGTATAAGCGAGACATCGGTTAACACAAAGCACCGCCAGTTGGTGCTTTTTTTATGCACTAAGGTTAAATCAAACGTCTCTGTTTGCGTGTTTACTACTTGGCTGCTTGCGGTCAAGCTGACTAAGGTTAATTCGTTAAATACGTTGGGGCTAAGTAATTTGGCAATAGGGCGACCAGTTGCTTTAGCTAATGACTCTTTTAATGTCCAAATTCTAAAAAAGGTATTGGCTTGGCTTTGCGTATTAGGTTGAGACGTAATTAATGTAACTTCGTCTGTGTGGTAAAAATGCTTGGCTAGTTTTTCAAACGGGCGCGTTAAGCTAATTTTTTCAAGGTCGAAGCCAAATGCCTCGCTTTCTAAATTTAAAGCAACCCCAACAAAACCATGAGAGTGCGATATACACGTATTAATAACGCACTCGTTAATATGCAGCTCCAATTTAGCCGTGGCTTGGTTAAAGCTTGTGTTAATGGCATTTAATGGCACATTTGAAAATTCAGGGAGGGTGGATTTTACAAGCAATTTTAAAAGTAAACGGCTTGCTACATATTCTTTTTTAGCTATTTGGTTTTTACGGCGGTTAATAACGGTTAATTCAAATTCGCTGAGTAAGCTCGCCAAGTTGTAATCAGCCAAACTAAGTGTATTAGCGTCGAACAACAAAACGGTACTTTTGCCTTTAGGTAAATTGGCAAAATCTGTTGGCGTTATAGTTAAGGCGTTATTAAAAAAATGTGCGGTCATATCAGCTCAAAAAGTAAAAAGTCGTTGTTATTGTGAGCAGTTAACGCGACAAACAAAGGCTGAATACAATTTTATTACTCAGCTGGCATTAAATATGGTTTAATTCACAACAATCAAAATAATAACAGATTTGTAGATGTATGGCACAAATGCGTGATGGGTTTCAAAGCCGACTTGGTTTTGTTTTAGCCGCTGCTGGCGCGGCAGTGGGTTTGGGTAATATTTGGGGATTTCCTACACAAGCTGCTAATCATGGCGGTGGAGCATTTTTACTCGTCTATTTTCTGGTTATCTTTTTATTGGCGTTACCGGCGCTATATACCGAGCTTTATTTAGGCCATAACGCACAAGCAAACCCGGTAAAAGCGCTGGGTAACGCATGGCAAGATAGCAACCGTAAAATAGGTGCAGCTGCGGGCTATATTGGCCTTGCGGGTGCTGTGGTCATGTTGAGTTTTTATTCAATTGTGGCAGGGTGGATGCTGTCGTACGCAATTGAGCCTGTTACAACGTTTGTTGGTTTACACAGTGTGAGCGAGTTTTTACACAGTGACTCGCAAGCCCGTAATTTTGTATTTACACCATTAATGCTTATTTTAACGGCCTGCATTATTTTAAAGGGGGTTAAATCGGGTATTGAAACCTGGTCGCGCCGACTTATGCCTATGCTATTGGTGTTACTTGTCGCGCTAATTGCTTATATAGCCACTTTGGATGGCGCAAGCGAAGGTTTTGCAGCGTATTTAATGCCTAACTTTAGCCAAATACTCGATCCAAATTTAATTATTGCCGCTATGGGACAAGCGTTCTTTTCGTTGTCGTTAGGGGTGGGTTGTATGATGATTTACGGCTCGTATTTACAGCCTGATGCCAATTTACCAAAACTAACGGCAAGTGTTGCATTACTTGATACGAGCGTTGCATTTTTAGCCGGTTTACTTATTATTCCGGCTATTTATGTTGCACAGCATAACGGTGTTGAGGTGTTTAGTGGCGGTAAATTAATAGGTGAAGGGCAGCTTATATTTGCTATTTTACCTGAGCTATTTAATACCATGGGAGAAATAGGGTTACTGGTTGGTTTATTGTTTTTTGTTTTGATGTCGATAGCGTCTGTGACCTCGACTATTTCGTCTACTGAAATTCCGGTTGCGTTTTTAGTTGAAAACCACAATGTAAACCGAACTAAAGCCACGTGGTTGGTAAGCTTAGTGGTTTTAATATGTGCGAGTGCAATTATAGTAAACTTTGATTGGTTATTTGGTTTAGTTATTATGGTGTTTACTCAGTACCAACTCCCGTTAATGGGGTTGTTTTATTTTATAACGGTTGGCTGGATGTTCAAACGAGGTAATAAGTTACACCAAGCTAGCACCGGCGCGCATTTTTGGTTTGCCCAGTATATTCGTTTTGTATGCCCAATATTAATGACCTTGGTGTTTGCAAACGTCGCGTTTGGTTAATAACTTAATGCAACGAGACTAAAAAGCCTCCGTCGGGGGCTTTTTGCATTTTAAAATGCTGATCGTGATATTTAAAATATTGATATAGCTTACTTACGCCTAGCTGCTTTTTTGTAATGTTGAATATTCGATGAAGATAGGTACCAACATCCACTGTTTCAGAGAGTCCAGTTTTTGCATGTTGTGTGTTCTCAACGGCTTCTTTCACCAGTGCTAAATGGTAGGTATCAACAGAGGCAATACTTTTATTTTTTACTTTGGGTATGGTGTTTTGTTTACCTAAAATATAAAAATCATCAAAGTAGTGTTTAGCGCTCGCTGTATTATTACCAAACCCTATTACTTTTTTACCATTTCGTCTTAAAAAGTGCACTAGCGCCGCAAAGTCAGAATCAGATGAAGCGATTGCAAAAGTGTCAATCGGCGAGACATACAATGACTCCATAACCCCGACAGTTAACGCAATATCGGCAGCATTACTTTTCGATTTTACGAGTTTTTCTTGGTACACCATTTCTATAGCAAAGCGCGAGCATATATTCACCCAAGGTTTTAGCTGTACAGCTCCAAAGTTGCCATATGCTTTTTTAACCTCAATATGTTCAAACTTAGCCATTATTTGCTCTATATATTTATGGCTTATATTTTCTGCATCTATGAATAACGCTGTTTTTCCATTTAAACACCTGCTAAAAAAGCCATTAAATATAACTAATTGATACCACTGCAATGCATATTTTGGCAAGTGTAAATGGCTATAAATGTTAATTTTTAAAAACGGAGTTAGTAAGCGGTTTACTCTGTTCAACCTCAAGAGCATTTGTGATGGTGGTGTTTGCTATTTCGTTGAGCGCTTCTTGAGTAAAAAAGCCTTGATGCCCGGTGATCAGGACATTTTTAAAACCAACTAAACGGGAAAATATATCGTCTTGGTTTATTTCGTCGCTGTGGTTTTTAAAAAACAGTTCGGATTCTTGCTCGTATACATCAAGTCCTAAGTAACCTAGTTTTTGTGTTTTAAGTGCTTGTATGCAGGCTTTGCTGTCGAGTAATGCACCACGTGAGGTGTTGATAAGCATAACGCCGGGTTTCATTTTAGCAAAAGCATGTTCATCGATTAAATGATGGGTTTGCTCGTTTAGTGGGCAATGCAGCGAAATAATATCGCTTTGGGTAAGTAACGTGTTTAGGTCGGTAATGGAGTAGTTACCCGGTATTGCATTTGGGTCGCACACTAAAACGTTTGCGCCAAATCCATTGAGTATATTACACAGTGCTAAGCCAATTTTTCCGCACCCAATAATGCCCACTGTTTTGTTATGCAAGTTAAAGCCAAGTAACCCGTTTAGATCAAAGTTGTCTTCGCGCACGCGGTTGTAGGCTTTATGTGTTTTTCGGCTCAGTGTAAGCATAAGCGCAATACAATGCTCAGCTACGGCTTCGGGACTGTATGCTGGTACACGCAAAACATGAATGTTATGTGCTTTTGCCGCATCTAAATCAACATTATTAAAACCGGCACAGCGCAGTAATATAGTATTTACACCTTGGGCTGCTAATAGCCTTATAACTTGAGCATTAACTGTATCGTTTACAAATACACACACTGAATTGTAATTGCTTGCTAACACCGCAGTTTGCTCGTTAAGCGACTGCTCAAAATAGGTTATTGCTAAGTTATTATGAGTTGCAATACTCTGTTCAAAAAAAGGTTTTTCGTACTTTTGTGCGCTAAAAAAAGCAATGTTCATGGTGTGGCTCCAACAATTTGGTGCGTTTAAAATAGTTAACCTGTTTAAATTAAACTACGTTACTGCCATGTGCTCAAGTAGCGATTACTTTTTATTTACAGCGCTGTGCGCCTATTTAAAGCAGACATAATGGGTGTTGCTTTTATGTCACTTGGTTCAACGGCTTTCTGTAGGTGTGTTTCGATAACCTGTTTAAGTGTTTCAGGTTTAGTACGCGGTGCATAGCGTGCGACTAATTGCCCCTGTGAGTTAATTAAAAACTTTGTGAAATTCCATTTCACTGCACGGTTTTGTGAAATACCGCGGGTATGGCATTTTAAATAGCTAAATAAAGGGTGAGCGTCTGGGCCATTTACCATAACTTTACCAAATACTTTAAACGAAACACCAAACTGCATTTGGTAAAAATCTCTGATAGCTAAATTATCAAGTGGCTCGTTTTGCCCAAACTGGTTACATGGAAATGCAAGTACCGTTAAGCCACGTTCCTTGTACTCTTGGTATAGCTTTTCGAGAGCATTTAATTGCATTGAAAAACTACATTTACTGGCTGTATTGACAATGAGTACGGTTTTGCCTTTTAACTCGCTTAAAGAAAAATTTTCACTGTTATAAAGTGGTGCATTAAACTGATAAATACTATCCATTGGTTACCTACTTAATTTCCAATTGGTGGAAATTTTACAAAGACTTTCATTCGCTTTTTTGTTGGCCGGTTGACATAATCGGGACCTAGTTTCTAAGTTAGCAGTTAAATAGGTCATTTTTATGTCAATGAAAGTCGCATTTATAGGTTTAGGCGTAATGGGTTACCCAATGGCGGGGCATTTAGCCAATAAAGGGCATAGCGTATGTGTATTTAATCGTACGCAATCAAAGGCGCAAAGTTGGGCTGAACAATATAAAGGAAGCGTTGCAGATACCCCACGCGAAGCTGCTCAAGGCGCTGATATTGTATTTATGTGTGTGGGTAACGACGATGATTTACGTTCTGTAGTTTATGGTGACAATGGCGTTTTGGCGGGTATGTTACCGCATACCATATTAGTTGATCACACTACAACCTCTGCAGAAGTTGCCCGTGAAGTAGCTGCAAAAGCGGCGCTGCAAAATATTGACTTTATCGATGCGCCAGTGTCCGGCGGACAAGCCGGTGCAGAAAATGGCGTTTTAACAGTAATGGCTGGTGGCATTGAAGCCGTATTTGCAAAAGTACAGCCTGTAATGGCGGCGTTTAGCCGTTTTAGCCAATTGTTAGGTGGCGTAGGCTCGGGCCAGCTTTGTAAAATGGTTAATCAAATTTGTATTGCCGGTGTTGTACAGGGTTTAGCCGAGGGCTTACATTTTGCTAAGCAAGCAGGGCTTGATGGCGAAAAAGTAATTGAAACCATTTCTAAAGGTGCTGCAGGATCGTGGCAAATGGAAAACCGCTACAAAACAATGTGGGCAGGTGAGTACGAGTTTGGTTTTGCCGTAGATTGGATGCGCAAAGATTTAGGCATTGCGCTTGATGAAGCTAAAAACAATGGTGCTACGTTGCCAATGACTGCAACGGTAGACCAATATTACGCTGATGTACAAGCACTTGGCGGCGGCCGATACGATACTTCAAGCCTACTTGCACGAATAGAGGCGCTGCATAAAAAATAACTATGTGTGTTTTAAATTAAACAGGTTCCGCGTTTAACTTGTAGACGCGAAGCTTGCCTGTTTAGCGGGTAATGCCCATAAGTGATTTATTCACAAAAAGGGTAAGGGTCGCTGCGCTTTTAGAGGCAGTGATAGTGTTAAAAAGGTTGTTGTTGGTTCATGTTTTCTCATTTACTTCTCATTCGTTTCTCTTTGTGCAAAAGTTTTTTATTTTAAAGCTTCGCTTTTCACATCAGCAAGCTCTTCATCTTCCGCTAAGGTGTATATATGGGTTTTACTTTTAGATGCGCAGCTTGCTGGCGTGATGGGCAAAACCCGTAAAGTGATTTATTCACAAAGAGGATAAGAGGCGCTGCGCCTTTAGAGGCAGTGATAGTGCAAAAAAGGTTGTTGTTGGTCTGTATGTTTTCTCACTTACTTCTCATTTGTTTCTCTTTGTGCAAAAGTTTTTTATTTTAAAAGCTACGCTTTTCACATCAGCAAGCTCTGCATCTTCCGTTAAGGTGGCGTATATATGGGTTTTGCTTTTAGATGCGCTGCGCTTTAGAGGAAGAGATAGTTCTAAAAAGGTTTATGTTTTTATGCCCTCTC
>NZ_BADX01000117.1:0-3148 GCF_000241365.1 Pseudoalteromonas sp. BSi20480
TGCTCTTTAAAAATTTGGAAAAGCTGATAATAAAATTCGTATGAATAACATTGTTATTTGTACAGAGTTTTCAAAAGTAAAAAAGAATGATAGCAGTATCATTCAGTGCCATTTAATCACTCTTATGAGTCGATTGATTGGTATCTACTTTAGTATTCAATATTAACTTCTGGCGAAGTTAAACTGTCACAAAACAAAGACCCGTTTGGGTTGTATGGTTAAGTGACTAAGCGTACACGGTGGATGCCTTGGCAGTTGGAGGCGATGAAGGACGTATTAACTTGCGATAAGCCTAGTCAAGCTAGTAAAAAGCACTTGAGACTAGGATTTCCGAATGGGGAAACCCACCTGCTTGCAGGTATCGTTAACTGAATACATAGGTTAACGAGGCGAACGCGGAGAACTGAAACATCTAAGTACCCGTAGGAAAAGAAATCAACCGAGATTCCGAAAGTAGCGGCGAGCGAAATCGGAACAGCCCTTAAGCTTATTATGTGTTAATGGAAGGCTCTGGAAAGTGCCACGATACAGGGTGATAGTCCCGTACATGAAAAGACATTTTAAGTGAAATCGAGTAGGTCGGAGCACGTGAAACTTTGACTGAATATAGGTGGACCATCATCTAAGGCTAAATACTCCCAACTGACCGATAGTGAACCAGTACCGTGAGGGAAAGGCGAAAAGAACCCCTGTGAGGGGAGTGAAATAGAACCTGAAACCGTGTACGTACAAGCAGTAGGAGCAGACTTGTTCTGTGACTGCGTACCTTTTGTATAATGGGTCAGCGACTTATATTTTGTAGCGAGGTTAACCGATTAGGGTAGCCGTAGGGAAACCGAGTCTTAACTGGGCGAATAGTTGCAAGGTATAGACCCGAAACCCGGTGATCTAGCCATGGGCAGGTTGAAGGTTGAGTAACATCAACTGGAGGACCGAACCCACTAACGTTGAAAAGTTAGGGGATGACCTGTGGCTAGGAGTGAAAGGCTAATCAAACCGGGAGATAGCTGGTTCTCCCCGAAATCTATTTAGGTAGAGCCTCGGACGAATACTTACGGGGGTAGAGCACTGTTAAGGCTAGGGGGTCATCCCGACTTACCAACCCTTTGCAAACTCCGAATACCGTAAAGTAATATCCGGGAGACACACGGCGGGTGCTAACGTCCGTCGTGAAGAGGGAAACAACCCAGACCGCCAGCTAAGGTCCCAAAGTCATAGTTAAGTGGGAAACGATGTGGAAAGGCCCAGACAGCCAGGAGGTTGGCTTAGAAGCAGCCATCCTTTAAAGAAAGCGTAATAGCTCACTGGTCGAGTCGGTCTGCGCGGAAGATGTAACGGGGCTAAACTATGCACCGAAGCTGCGGATTCATACTTTGTATGAGTGGTAGGGGAGCGTTCTGTAAGCGGTTGAAGGTGTACCGGGAGGTATGCTGGACGTATCAGAAGTGCGAATGCTGACATGAGTAACGATAATGCGGGTGAAAAACCCGCACGCCGGAAGACCAAGGGTTCCTATCCCATGTTAATCAGGGTAGGGTAAGTCGACCCCTAAGGCGAGGCCGAAAGGCGTAGTCGATGGGAAACGGATTAATATTTCCGTACTTGGTATAATTGCGATGGGGGGACGGAGAAGGCTAAGCAAGCATGGCGATGGTTGTCCATGTGAAAGTGAGTAGGGCGTTTGTTTAGGTAAATCCGGACGAACACTAAACCTGAGACACGAGACGAGCTACTACGGTAGTGAAGTTGCTGATGCCATACTTCCAGGAAAAGCCTCTAAGCTTCAGATTATACCGAATCGTACCCCAAACCGACACAGGTGGTCAGGTAGAGAATACTAAGGCGCTTGAGAGAACTCGGGTGAAGGAACTAGGCAAAATCGTACCGTAACTTCGGGAGAAGGTACGCTCCTATCTGTGATGAGACTTGCTCTCTAAGCGGACGGGAGCCGCAGTGACCAGGTGGCTGGGACTGTTTATTAAAAACACAGCACTGTGCAAAATCGCAAGATGACGTATACGGTGTGACACCTGCCCGGTGCCGGAAGGTTAATTGATGGGGTTATCTTCGGAGAAGCTCTTGATCGAAGCCCCGGTAAACGGCGGCCGTAACTATAACGGTCCTAAGGTAGCGAAATTCCTTGTCGGGTAAGTTCCGACCTGCACGAATGGTGTAACCATGGCCACGCTGTCTCCACCCGAGACTCAGTGAAATTGAAATCGCAGTGAAGATGCTGTGTACCCGCGGCTAGACGGAAAGACCCCGTGAACCTTTACTACAGCTTGGCACTGAACATTGAACCTACATGTGTAGGATAGGTGGGAGACTTTGAAGCAGGAACGCTAGTTCTTGTGGAGTCGTCCTTGAAATACCACCCTTGTAGTTTTGATGTTCTAACGTTGGCCCCTGAATCGGGGTTACGGACAGTGCCTGGTGGGTAGTTTGACTGGGGCGGTCTCCTCCCAAAGAGTAACGGAGGAGCACGAAGGTTGGCTAAGTACGGTCGGACATCGTACGGTTAGTGTAATGGTAGAAGCCAGCTTAACTGCGAGACAGACACGTCGAGCAGGTACGAAAGTAGGTCATAGTGATCCGGTGGTTCTGAATGGAAGGGCCATCGCTCAACGGATAAAAGGTACTCCGGGGATAACAGGCTGATACCGCCCAAGAGTTCATATCGACGGCGGT
This sequence comes from Pseudoalteromonas sp. BSi20480, assembly GCF_000241365.1. Taxonomy (NCBI): domain Bacteria; kingdom Pseudomonadati; phylum Pseudomonadota; class Gammaproteobacteria; order Alteromonadales; family Pseudoalteromonadaceae; genus Pseudoalteromonas; species Pseudoalteromonas sp. BSi20480. The sequence continues at coordinate 2,689 of NZ_BADX01000117.1, forward strand.
GTTTGGCACCTCGATGTCGGCTCATCACATCCTGGGGCTGAAGTCGGTCCCAAGGGTATGGCTGTTCGCCATTTAAAGTGGTACGCGAGCTGGGTTTAGAACGTCGTGAGACAGTTCGGTCCCTATCTGCCGTGGGCGTTTGAGAATTGAGAGGGGTTGCTCCTAGTACGAGAGGACCGGAGTGAACGAACCGCTGGTGTTCGGGTTGTCATGCCAATGGCATTGCCCGGTAGCTACGTTCGGAACTGATAAGCGCTGAAAGCATCTAAGCGCGAAGCAGGCCTCGAGATGAGTTCTCACTAGACTTTTAAAGTCTCTGAAGGGCCGTTGAAGACTACAACGTTGATAGGCAAGATGTGGAAGTGGTGTGAGCCATTAAGCTAACTTGTACTAATTACCCGTGAGGCTTAACCATACAACGCCAAACGCGTTTTGTGTGACAGTTAAGACAGAAGTTAAT
>NZ_BADX01000116.1:0-357 GCF_000241365.1 Pseudoalteromonas sp. BSi20480
AATCGCCTTCATATATAACGCATGACCGAGAATAAAGTCGATAGTGTGTTCTTTACAAAAGTCAGCGACCCAATACCAGCAATGCATGCATTCTACGCCAACCACAATATCACCGATATACGGTTTTAGTAGTTTTAATAGTGCTTCTGGGTCATCTTTAATTTTCTTGTGAACAAGTATAAGTCCTGTATTATCAATGATACAGACGTAAAGTAATCGCGCGTGTAAATCGATTCCACAATAATATGGATGCATGTTATTGTAAAAGTTCATTGAGCTTTCTCCTGTAAGGTTGGTTGCCTTTTCAGCGTAGCGAATAATCGCGATGCTGGGGAGGAGGCTCAATGAGTATCAAGT
>NZ_BADX01000115.1:0-4734 GCF_000241365.1 Pseudoalteromonas sp. BSi20480
GGTTTATAAGGGATGTAGCAATGAAAAAAATATTAGTATCGAGTTGCTTGCTAGGGCAGCCTGTTCGTTATGATGGGAAAGGACAAACATTACAGCATCCACAATTACGGGTATGGCAAAGTAATAAGAAAATAATATCCTTTTGTCCTGAAGTGGCTGGTGGGCTATCTACTCCTAGAGCTCCTGCTGAAATAATACAGGGGAAAGTAATTACTAATTCAGGCGAAGATGTAACAGAGCAATTTCAAACTGGGGCTAATATAGCGCTAGAACTTTGTAAAAAAAATAAAGTTCGTTTTGCTTTACTTAAAGAATCGAGCCCTTCTTGCGGACGAAATACAATATATAATGGAAAGCATCGCGGAATAAAAATCGAAGGTCTAGGTTTAACTGCAGCATTATTAATAAAGAATGGAGTTCAAGTATTTAGTGAAGAGCAAATACCAGCACTTATAAAAGCACTGGCACTTTAATTTTGGTTGGTTATTTACGCTGTAAGAAAACACCCGACTCTATGTGATGTGTATAAGGGAACTGATCAAATATCGCAAAGCGCTTAACGTTATGCGAACGCGTTAAATGATCTAAATCGCGTTCCAGTGTGTCAGGATTACACGATATATAAATTATGTTTTCGTAATTAGCCACTAAATCACAGGTTAACTCATCCATACCAGCGCGTGGCGGGTCGACTAATATGGTTTGGCAGTCATAGCTTTTAAGGTCAATACCGTCTAAACGAGAAAAAGTACGTTCGCCATTCATTGCTTGAGTAAACTCTTCGCTCGACATACGAATAATATCTAGGTTGTCTACATTGTTTTTGGCAATGTTATATTGAGCAGAGTGAACAGACGATTTAGATATTTCAGTTGCGAGTACTTTATTAAAAGATCCCGCTAGCGCAATAGAAAAGTTACCATTACCGCAGTAAAGCTCTAGTAAATCATTTTTAAGTGGTTTACATAAATCTTGTGCCCACTCAAGCATACTTATATTTACTTTTGCATTAGGTTGCGTAAAGCTATTTTCTACTTGTTGGTAAATTAGTTCTTGGCCATTTACAGTTAATTGCTCTGTTACAAAGTCATCACCTAGCACTTCTTTCTGCTTACGTGCTCGGCCAATAAAATCTATTTTATATTTTTCACTCAGTTTTGCCTTTAGTGACTTAATTTCACGTAGCCATTCATCATCAAGCGGCTTGTGATAAAGCAAGCTCACTAAAATTTCACCACTGAGTGTAGACAGGTAATCTATTTGAAATAGCTTTCGGCGTAAAACCTCGCATGGTTTAAGGTTTTCAATCATCACCTGCATGATTTCACCAACAAGCGGTGCCGCAGGGTCAAACGTATCAACGCGTATTTTTTCTTTAGTTTGCTGATCAAACATTATATGAAACAGATCGTCTCCATCATGCCATACTCTAAATTCGGCACGTTGGCGGTAGTTAATTGGCTCCGAGCTAAATACTTCTAGCTGCTCCACACCAAAACGTTGAAACTGTGAAGTTATACGCTGTTCTTTTTCACTTAACTGCGCTTGGTACTGTGTGGTATCTATTTTAATAACTGCCATTCGCGTTACTACCTTATCTAAGATCTGTTTATCGGCGCTATTGTAGGGAGCGGTTCGCATTTGTCTAGTTTTGGCTAGAATAAATGATGTTTTTTTGCACGGTTTACTTTAGTTTTTTATGCCCTGGCCGATAATAAACTACGCATGCTCAGGAGACGATTCATGAAAATAGGCAATTATGGCTTTATACCAAGCCAGAACATAAACAAATTCAACAACAAAGCTGACGTACAACAACCTACCATCGCGTCTCCGCAAGACAGCTATCAGCAACGAGGTAAAGAATTAGCTGCTAAAGTTTTAGGTGATAAAATGGCAGAGCAGCTTGGTTTGCCAGTTCAAGAAAAAAAAGCAGATAAGCCCCTTTTTGATTTTGAAGCAATAGTTAAAAATGTACTCGACTTTGTCACCGGCGCCGTTAATAAAGCAAAAGCTGATGGTGCCGATGACGATAAATTAAAAGGTATGCTAAGTGATGCCCGTAAGGGGGTTCAAATAGGTATTGATGACGCCGTTGATGAGTTAAAAGAATCCGGCGTTCTGAACGATGAAACCCAAGAGGGAATCAACAAATCAAAAGAAGGTATTTTTGATGGTCTTGATAAGTTTGAAGATAATTTGTTCAACCCAATGCCAGCTAGTGTGGGGGTAACCCAAGCACAATACGCAAGTTTAAGTAATAATGCTCAGTACAGTTTCACCACAGCAGAAGGTGATGAAGTAACAATAAGTTTTGCCGATGCATTTAAATCTCAGTCTGCTAGTAGTTATCAGCGTGGTGAGGGAGGGGAGGCATTCGTAAGTGAATCATCACAATCGAGAGAGCTTTCATTTTCAATGTCAGTTAACGGCGACCTTAATGATAAAGAGCAAGAAGCAATTAATGAGCTAATGGAAAACCTACAAAACGTAAGTAAGACCTTTTTTAGCGGCGATTTAGAGCAGGCATTTGAAGAGGCGCAAGAGCTTAGTTTAGGCAATGAACAACTTGTCGCATTTTCAATGGATTTACGCCAAACCAAAACAGTTGCTGCAATAAAGGGTTACGAAGAAAATAAGCCGGCTCCAGAAAAAGTAATTGCAGATAAAGTAGCGCCTTTTAATGATGACCTCCGAGAGGCTTTTTCTAAAGCAACCGAGCTAGGTATTCAAAATCAATTATCAGGTATTATGCAGTGGCTTAATGAAGATCAAAGTGAGATCGATAAACTGGTTGATTACACAAAAGCTATGTTTGAAAACCTTAATAAGTTAAATAGCGCGACAAAGCAAACAGCAGAGGAAGTTTAACCTCAACATTAAACTACTTTCTTTTGCAAAAATCACATGGCAAACTGCCGTTCTAATCTAATAATAGGAACGGTCGTTTGTCAGCGCATATAATGGTTTTTGATTCAGGGATTGGTGGCACAACAGTACTTGATCATATAAAGCAACGTATCCCGAATGCTCAATATAGCTATTTTATGGATAATGCTTTCTTACCTTATGGGGCTCAAACACAACAAACAATTATTAATCGTTTGTGTTCGCTCATTCATTTCATTAAGTTAAACAAGCTAAACGTCGATTTAATTGTAATAGCATGCAACACGGCATCCACATCGGCATTAAGTGCTGTACGCAAAATTACAGATATACCCATAGTTGGCGTTGTACCAGCAATCAAGCCCGCCGCAGAATTAACACGTTCAAATCACATTGCTTTACTGGCAACACCTGCAACAATAGCGAGCTCATATACAAATAAGTTAATAGCGCAGCACGCTAGTAATGTAACTGTTAACTTATATAGCAGTGTTGAGTTGGTAAACGTTGCTGAATTACTTTTCTTTAATGGCTATTTAGATACAAATAAATTACATGCTGTACTTGAAGGTTTGAATATTGAAAAGCAAACGGATGTGCTTGTATTGGGGTGTACTCACTTTCCGATACTTACAAAGCAGATTAGTGAGCACTTTAAAAATAGCATTCAGCTGGTGGATTCTGGTGCAGCAATAGCAAATAGAGTTATTTATCTACTAACCGAGTCAGGTTTATTAGCACAAAATATACCTGGCATAAAAAAGCCGCTGCAATACTATGCAACGGCTAATGTGATCAGCGATAAACTTGCGGTTAAGCTAGTTAAACTGATTGATCCGCCTGAGTTCGAAGCGTATTAGAATCATCTTCTTGTTTTTGTTTTGCTTCACGAACTTTTAAAGTACGTTGTTGGAACTCACTATCGTTCAAGTTAGCAATAGCATTGTCTGCATCAGCTTGCGCCATTTCAACAAAACCAAAGCCACGACGTTTGCCTGTATTTTTATCCTTTAATAGACGAACGTTGAATACTTTACCTTGCTCTTCAAACAAAGCACGAACAACACCTTCGTTTGCACGGTAAGGAAGGTTACCAACGTAAAGTGTTTTAGTTTTTACTTCGGCCTCTTCTAAAACGTCAGAAGACATAGCAGCAATAACTAGCCCACCTATTAATAAGCCAACAGCAAATACAATTGCAGGGTCAAGTTCTAAGCTTCCAAGGGCGAACTTAACAATAACAAAACCAACTACAGCAATAACAACAGAAAAGATAAAAGATTTTTGATCGGGTAATTTCATTTTAGATCTACCAATAAACAGGAAATAAACATTAATTTAACATTGTGAACTTGCTATCTTAACGTCTTAAACGAACTTAGCATTGATATTTATATGAAATTATAAAAAGCAGTGTAAAAAAACATCAATTTAAGCGTGTTTTAACATGATTTTTTGTGGTTTTGTTCTAATTTTGTTCGAACAGTAAAAAGATCTAAAAAAAGGGTTGATCTGTTTTCGGATCTCCCTATAATGCGACCCCACTGAGACGGGAAACGCCGAAGCATAGCAAAGTGTTAGCGGCTCAGAAAGTTAAGTAAAACTTTGGTTTTAAATCATCGAAAGAAAGTTTAAAACAAAGTATTGACTCGAAAAATAAAGGATGTATTATACGCATCCCTAGCGACAACGTCGCAACGTTCTTTAACAATATAAAGCAATCATCTGTGTGGGCACTCGTACAGATTGAGTTCTAACAGCCAAGCTACTTAGGTAGCGAGGCAAACAAATTAGAGTCTCAATTGAAACTGAGTGACCAACAGAATAATTATTTCGGTAGTTATT
>NZ_BADX01000114.1:0-57712 GCF_000241365.1 Pseudoalteromonas sp. BSi20480
AGAACGTTGCGACGTTGTCGCTAGGGATGCGTATAATACATCCTTTATTTTTCGAGTCAATACTTTGTTTTCAAATTTCTTTTTAGAATCTTTAAAAGTAAAGTTTTACTTAACTCTCTGATTAACTCTTGCCTCGCTATGCGTTGGCGCCTGCCGTCTCAGTGGGTCGCATTATAGGGATATTCGAGTGGGGGTCAACGTTTAATTCATGCTTTTTTTGAATAAAAATACTTTTAGTACGAAAGGTATACAAATAAAGGGGTAGAGGGCGCTTTTAGCTTAAAAAACATGCATTTTTAATCTCTACTTAAATGCTAATACTCTATCAATATAGAAAGCGGAAAATAAAGCATGATATTTTCCGCTTTTTACAGAGTGGTTAATTAGCTGAAACTTCCCATACTGCGATAGAACCAGATATCTCATTACCTATGATAAGTAGCGGTTCGCCAGTTGCACTTTGTTCGCGTGGTATGAATGTCATCCCTTCTGGTGCTAGATCACCGGTAATTTCTGCACCAGCTATTAAACCTCGGTTATAAAAGTAGTCTTCAAACTGCACATCATATGGGTTAGTAATATCGTAAATCATGATCCCGCCCATACGCTCGAGTCCAATAAATGCAAAGGTGCGTTCGCCAATTGTACCTATAGTTAGCGCTTCGGGTTCTGCGCCTTTATCGTCTGAGCGTGTATCGCCTTTATTTTCATCTTCATTATTATTAAACGCCTCGCCATGAACTGATGCGGTAATACGACCTATATCGTCTCCAGAATCAAACACCACCAGCCCATTGCTGTCCCAAATGGTAAACGAACGTGCGCCATAGGCATAAAGCGATTCGTATTGACCATCGTTATTATTATCACCTTTAACCGTTGTCACTTTTAAACGGCCGATGTCGTTATCGTCGTTATTTAAGTAATCAAAATTAGCAGCAAGCGTTAGGTCTTCGACGCGGCTTTCATCTATGTAAGCAAGACAACCATCGTCTTCATCGAAATCTACGCCGCCTTTAGCTATGCAATCTGCCTCATTGGTTGTATCAAAAAAGTATTCGCGTGCATCACCTTCATTAGCCGACACTATAAAGTTTGCACCTTTCCAGCTAAAGCTTGAAATTGTGTCTGGCTGATACATGCCATATAAGCCAGGGTATGATTTAAAATTAACACCGCCGTCTTTATCTGATGCGTCTATTTGCAAGCTAGACCAGTCTTTAAACCCTAACCCTTTTAACTCAAGAGAGTTATCTTCTAAATTAACGATGGCTAGTCCATTATTTTCTTGAATCGATACGTAGGCATATTTGTTATCTTTAGAAATACTGACGTATTCTGGCTCTAAGTCCATAGCTACGGTGGTATTGATTAAATTACCATTTATGGTGCGCCCTGCTGGATTAGCAAATACCAGTCCGAGTGCTTCAAGTTCAGATTGCTTATCGTTGTATGCTGTAAAATCAATATTGGTAGCATTGTCGGCAATTACACCATCATTAACATTGATAATGCTGATAGAACCCTGTGGATCAATACTATAGTCGCCGTTAGGTTCCCCTTCGTTGGCAATAACTACTTTTGCTCCATCATGGCTAAATGTAACCATATCGGGCAAAAAACCAGCAGTTACATTTTTTATAAATATTGGTGTATCGCCGCTTATGTCGTAAAAGGCAACTTGACCTGCCTCTCCAACACTTTTAGCAGCCATTGCTACAGCAAGTAACTGGTTATTTTCATCTATTGCTATGCTGTTTGCGTCACCGGAGGTGTTGTCGTTTAAGGTAAGTGTAATTGCCGTACCTAAGTTGGTTGTATTTACAATGCCTTCGTTGTCTTGCACTAGAGCAGCTGTATCGAATGTGTCTGCAGGAATAATATTTACAACCGCAGCATCTCCCGAGCTATTAATAGCGTAAATCCATTTTTTTGATGCTTGATATGCGACTATTTCGGCAGCACCTTCAGGGCTTTGCGCATTGAGTACTGCTCGTCCTATTAGGTTAATAGTTAAAGCCGAATTTGCATTAGTGCCGTTAATTCCATTTTCACCTGCTGTACCTTGCTCGCCTTGAGCTCCTTGTGCGCCATTTTGACCATCATCGCCATCTAATGAGCAACCAGTCAGCATAGATAAAAGTGAAAGCGCTATTATTGATTTTTTTAACATTGTTCTTTTCCTTAGTGTGGTATTTGGTAAATATCAACACAGAGGTATTACAAAGTTATGGCACTTTTAATAAAGCTTTTTTACCTTAAAAAACCAGCTGATAGGCTAAAGGTAAAATAAGCAACATACCCAATACATAACCCATTTTTTTAAGCGCTGGCGAATAGTTGTTTTTTATTTTAAGACCTAGCAAGGGCCTAATAATATCAATGCGCATTACCAATAATGTAATAGCTGCGCACGTCCCCCAAGTGCACACAATAATTAAAAATAACTCAACCATAAGACCAAGGTTAAAAGGTTGTAGCACAAAGCATAAAATAATTAATACACTTTGATGCAATACATAAAAGGGAAACACCCAGCTATTTAGTGTGTTTAAGTAAGCTGCTTTAAAATTTAAAAAACGCTGCGCTAAGGTAAGCATGGTAAGTACACCAACTACTCTTTGAGTATTATATATTGCAGTCCACACATAGTTTCGTAAATCCAGTTCATTTTGATACGCCAAAGCAATACACACATACAATAGAGTAAAGCTTGCACACAATAGCCAAAGGTATCGATTTAAACTTTTCCAAAAATAAGTGTTTTTAGCTAACAAGTAGCCTGTAAATAAAAATATGAAGCCGCTTACTTCGCGTATTGCATCACCTTTTAAACAATTATTAGCAAGCAACATGGCTATTACCAATAGGCCTGTAAGCATAGAAAATGATAGGTTTACTTTAATCGTATTTAATAAAGAAGAAAAAATAGAAAACTTTGCTACTAATGAGTATATAAAAACAATAAGCATAAACTGCCACAAAGAGCGTAAATACCATAAATGATTTACATCAACATGCGGCCATACTCCAGATTGGTAATTAACAAATATGCTATTACTGGTATCTAAAAACGCTAAATAGAACTGCCAATACGTCATATCTATAACGCCTTGTTGATGCATTTCGGCATAAAGCTGAAAAGGCACAATTAACCATAACCCCACCAGCAGGGGGAGTAATATGAAAATAGAACGCTTTAAAACAAATAAGGCACATAATTTATAGCCACTTACTTTATCAAGCATAAAACGAAGTGCTACCCCTGATATAAACCAAATAAGCAGCATTCTCCAAGGGGAAAACAGCAACATAAAATACTCTACGTGTTCAGACGTATAATTACTTTTAAAATCGAAACCCCCAATTTTGGCTATACAACATACTTATGTGAATAAAAAATGAGAGTCGCAAATGCAATTACTCTCAACCAATCAATAAAGTAATGCCGAGAGTGCGCAGATTGTATTGCGTTTAATTGAGTACTCATACGTTAACCAATGTGTTTGTGATACCAGTAGTTAACTTAAAATAACTCGCAAAAACTATACATAAGTGCTTATATTACAAGCAATAGTGATAAAAGGTGGTATACAGGGATAACTGTCGCCTATAAATATAAAAGCACACATAATGAACCTTCAACACTTTCAACGTTTTCAAACTTTTTATGCCGCGGTACTCCTGTTTAGCTACGTTGTAATAAACAATACGGTTAATGCGACAACTCAAATAATGGAGGCGCAAAGAGACGGCGCACTTCCTTTTTTAATATGGGAGCCGTTTATATGGGAATATTCAAGTGCATTTAGCACGTTACTTATATTTCCGGCTGTAGTGTGGCTATTAAAAAAAGTACCTTTTAATTGGCATAATATTGCGCTTTCGCTGTGCACTTACTTTGTAGCGTCTATTATTTTCAGCGTATTCCATATTAGTGTAATGGTTGGAGGACGGAAGCTCATTTATTGGTTGAACGAACTTCACTACAACTTTGGCCTCAGCTGGTTTGAATTTTTATATGAATACCAAAAAGATGCGATAAGCTTTTTATTCTTTATCACCCTTATTAAAGTTTATCAGTATATTGTTAAACAGCTGTTGGGAGAGGCTTCATCTATTGATGAAGGTGCGCAACACAGTACTGACACTATAAATCGCTTATTAGTTAAAAAGCGGGGTAAAGAATTTATTATAAAAATTGACGACGTGGATTGGCTAGAATCTTCAGGTAATTATGTAAACTTACACATTGGCACGTCCATTTACCCTTTAAGAGTGACGCTCACTGAATTAAGTAAACAACTAGAAGTGCAGGGCTTTTGTAGGATTCACCGAAGTCATGGCGTAAAACTCGATAAAGTAGAATGCATTACACCACTCCCCAGCGGCGACAGCGCAATAAAACTAACTACAGGTAAAGTGCTCAACCTTTCTAGGCGTTATAAAGATCAATTTAAACTTAAGCTGCAATAAAAAAGGCTACCTAAGTAGCCTTTAATTATTATTTTTTAACTGGTCGTTTCCAGCCAGTTAAATTACGTTGCTTTGAACGTGCTATTGCCAGCTGCTCGTCTTCAACAGTGCTAGTGATCACAGAGCCTGCTCCCACAGTTGCAGTAGAACCAATGTTTACAGGAGCAACAAGTGATGAGTTAGAGCCAATAAAAGCGTTATCGCCAATAATGGTTTTTGCTTTATTAACACCATCGTAGTTACAAGTAATAGTGCCTGCGCCAATATTCACCTTTTCGCCAATTTCAGCATCACCTAAATAACTTAAGTGATTAGCTTTAGAGCCTTTACCTAAACGCGTTTTTTTCATCTCAACAAAGTTACCAATGTGAGAGTCTTCTTCCATTACCGCACCTGGGCGAAGGCGTGCATAAGGGCCAAGTGTACATTTAGCCGCTACGCTTGCATCTTCAATAAGGGTATTAGCTTTTATTACCACGTTATCGCCAATGGTACAGTTTTTAAGGACGCAATTAGGGCCAATGTGTACGTTATTGCCAAGAGTTACATTACCTTCAAAAATAACGTTTATATCAATTAATACGTCTTCGCCTGTTTTAACATTGCCACGTACATCAATACGGGCAGGGTCGGCGAGGGTAGCACCATTTAACATTAACTCTTCTGCTAGCCATGCTTGGTAAGCACGCTCTAACCCTGCTAGTTGTACGCGGTTGTTTGCGCCTTCAACTTCCATTGCATGATCTGGCTGAGCCGATGTAATTTCTACACCTTCACTGTGCGCCATTGCCACTATATCAGTTAGGTAGTATTCGCCTTGCGCATTATTGTTAGATAAGTTGCCTAACCAGGTTTTTAACAGTTTGCCATTAACCGCCATAATACCGGTGTTTACTTCGCTAATTAGTAACTGTTCTGCACTTGCATCTTTTTGCTCAACAATACCAACAAGCTTGCCACTTTCACGTAGCATACGACCGTAGCCATTTGGATTAACCAAGTTAACGGTTAATACCGCTAGCCCATTTTTTGGTGTTGCAGCTAATAAGCGCTCAAGCGTTGATTGCTTAGTTAAAGGAACATCGCCGTATAAAACCAATACAGTATCGTCATCGTTAATATGAGGGTTTGCTTGTGCTACTGCATGGCCAGTACCAAGTTGCTCTGCTTGCAGTACCCACTTTACATCGTTATCGGCAAGTTGTTGTTGTAATAGTTCGCCGCCGTGTCCGTAAACTAAATTAGTGGTTGTTGCACCCAGTGCCTTTGCGTTATCAATAACATGCTGCACCATAGGTTTACCTGCCACTTTATGCAGCACTTTTGGTAGAGCAGAGCGCATACGAGTACCTTTACCCGCAGCAAGAATTACTGTAGTTAGAGCCATTAAAACAATTTCCTTTTTCCGTTGTTTTAGTTAACAAGTCTGTTTATGCAGAAGATTGCGTAAGTCACGCCCTGTGCAAATACTCAGTAAACTAATTTGCTAGCACTGAATCTTGACTGAAAAATAGACTTAATTGAATAGCGTTATTGTAGCGAGGATTGGTGAAGGATATAAGTGAAAAGCTCAGTTAATAACTTCGACGACTAAAAAAAGCTTAAATTTAAACACGGAACTTAGCAACAAGCACAAAAAAGCCCACTTTAAAGTGGGCTTTTTATAAACCAGATAGGCTTACTTTTTACGTAATTGCTGAATAACACGTAGTTGTGCTACCGCTTCAGCTAGCTGCATTGCCGCTTGATTATAATCAAGCTCTGACGATGCACCTTTTGCCATTTGCGCTTCAGCGTCACGTTTAGCTTGCTCTGCAGCTTGTTCGTCTAGGTCTTCACCACGAACGGCTGTGTCTGCAAGTACGGTCACTATGTTCGGTTGAACTTCTAGTGTACCGCCAGCAATATAGATGAGTTCTTCTTCACCAAATTGCTTAACTAAACGCACCATACCAGGTTTAAGGGCAGTTAGTAGTGGCGCGTGACCGGCATTAACACCAAGCTCACCTTCACTACCAGATACTTGAATCGATTCAACCAAACCAGAAAACAAGTTCTGCTCTGCGCTTACTACGTCAAGATGTACAGTCATAGCTGCCATACTACCCTCCTAATTACATGCTTTTGGCTTTTTCTTGAGCTTCTTCGATAGAGCCAACCATGTAGAACGCTTGCTCTGGAAGGTCATCAAACTCACCGTTTAAAATGCCTTTGAAGCCAGCAATTGTGTCTTTAAGTGAAACGTATTTACCTGACGCACCTGTAAATACCTCTGCCACGAAGAACGGCTGAGATAGGAAACGTTGGATTTTACGTGCACGAGATACAAGTTGCTTATCTTCGTCAGAAAGCTCGTCCATACCTAGGATTGCGATGATGTCTTTAAGTTCTTTGTAACGCTGAAGAACTGTTTGAACGCCACGCGCTGTATCGTAGTGCTCTTGACCAATTACTAATGGGTCAAGTTGACGTGAAGATGAATCAAGTGGATCTACCGCTGGGTAAATACCAAGTGATGCGATATCACGTGAAAGTACTACTGTTGCATCTAAGTGAGCAAACGTTGTTGCTGGAGATGGATCCGTTAAATCATCCGCAGGTACGTATACCGCTTGGATTGATGTGATTGAACCTGTCTTAGTAGATGCGATACGCTCTTGAAGTACACCCATTTCTTCAGCTAGTGTAGGCTGGTAACCTACCGCTGATGGCATACGACCAAGTAGTGCTGATACTTCTGTACCCGCAAGTGTGTAACGGTAGATGTTATCTACGAAGAAAAGTACGTCGCGACCTTCGTCACGGAACTTTTCAGCCATAGTAAGACCTGTTAACGCTACGCGTAAACGGTTACCTGGAGGCTCGTTCATCTGACCGTATACAAGCGATACTTTATCAAGTACGTTTGAATCGTTCATTTCATGGTAGAAATCGTTACCCTCACGAGTACGCTCACCAACACCTGCGAATACTGAGTAGCCGCTGTGCTCGATTGCGATGTTACGGATAAGTTCCATCATGTTTACGGTTTTACCAACACCGGCACCACCGAATAAACCAACTTTACCACCTTTAGCAAACGGACATACAAGGTCGATTACCTTGATACCTGTTTCTAAAAGTTCTACTGAACTTGATTGCTCTTCGTATGAAGGCGCTGCACGGTGAATAGACATACGGTCTTCTTCGCCGATTGGGCCAGCTTCATCGATTGGCTCACCAAGTACGTTCATGATACGACCAAGTGTTGCTTTACCAACTGGAACTTGAATCGCTTCACCTGTGTTTGATACTGCTGCACCACGACGTAAACCGTCTGTAGTACCTAGTGCGATAGTACGTACCACACCGCCACCTAGCTGCTGTTGAACTTCTAGAGTCAAACCAGCTAAATCGCCATCTGTTACTTTTAGCGCGTCATATACGGCTGGCACGTTGTCTTGTGAAAATTCAATATCCACAACGGCACCGATAATTTGGACGACCTTACCTAAACTCATGTCTATTCCTCTCGTTAATCTTTGCCTGAAGCATTAAACTGCGGCTGAACCAGAAACAATCTCACTAATTTCTTGTGTGATTGCCGCTTGGCGGGCCTTGTTGTAAACAAGCTGTAACTCATCCATAAGGTCGCCAGCGTTATCAGTTGCGGCTTTCATCGCAACCATACGGGCAGCCTGTTCAGAGGCAGCATTCTCAACCACACCTTGGTATACCTGAGATTCTACAAAGCGAACTAACAAAGACTCTAAAATAGCGTCTGGGCTAGGTTCGTATAAGTAGTCCCATGTGTGGGCAGATACTTCTTCTTCAGCTTTTGGCAAAGGGAGTAACTGATCTATTGTTGGCTCTTGCTTCATGGTATTAACGAAGTTGTTATATACCAGGAATAAACGGTCAATTTTACCTTCAGAGAATGCATCAAGCATTACTTTTACAGGACCAATAACGTCTTGTACTGAAGGTTTATCTCCTAGGCCTGCTTTTTTAGCAAGCACTTGACCACCAAAGCGTTGAAAGAAACCAGCAGCTTTGCTGCCTAAAGTTGCAAACTCTGCGTCTACACCTTTTTCTTTCCATGCTTTTATGTCTAATGCAACTTTCTTAAACTCGTTTGAGTTTAAGCCGCCACATAGACCACGGTCAGTAGAGATAACAATATAACCAACTCGTTTTACTTCACGTTCTTCTAAGAACGGGTGAGTAAAATCAAGATTTGCTTGAGCAACACGACCAATCACTTTGCGTAATTTGTCAGCGTATGGACGGCTTGAAGCCACTCGTTCTTGCGCCTTTTTCATTTTAGACGCAGCAACCATTTCCATTGCGCTAGTGATCTTTTGAGTATTTTTAATACTCCCGATCTTGCTTTTAATCTCTTTTCCGCTGGCCATGACTCTCTCTCCGAATCAAGGTGTGCTTTAGTAAACTAAAGCGCACCATTAATAACTAAATTACCAAGTTTGCGTAGACTTGAACTTCTCTAGAAGTTCTTTAAGCTGCGCTTCGATCTCGGCGTTGTAGTTACCAGTTTCATTGATTTGAGCCACAAGCTCTGCGTATGTGCTACTTGCGTAAGAAAGTAAAGCTGCTTCGAAATCCATGATTTTAGCGATTTCGATATCTTTAAGATAACCTTTCTCAGCTGCAAATAACGACAAAGACATTTCAGCAACAGACATTGGCGCGTACTGTTTCTGCTTCATTAGCTCTGTTACACGCTCACCATGCTCAAGTTGAGCACGTGTAGCATCGTCAAGGTCAGACGCGAACTGCGAGAACGCAGCTAATTCACGGTACTGAGCTAGGGCTAGACGGATACCGCCACCTAGTTTCTTAACGATTTTAGTTTGTGCAGCACCACCAACACGCGATACCGAGATACCAGCGTTTACTGCCGGACGGATACCTGAGTTGAATAAGTCAGTTTCTAAGAAGATCTGACCATCGGTGATAGAGATAACGTTAGTCGGTACGAACGCAGAAACGTCGCCGCCTTGAGTTTCAATGATTGGCAATGCCGTCAATGAACCAGTTTGTCCTTTCACTTCACCGTTAGTGAACTTTTCAACGTAATCAGCGTTTACACGCGATGCACGCTCTAAAAGACGCGAGTGAAGGTAGAATACGTCACCTGGGTATGCTTCACGACCTGGTGGACGCTTAAGTAGCAATGAGATTTGACGGTAAGCAACAGCTTGCTTAGATAAATCATCATATACGATTAATGCGTTTTCACCACGGTCACGGAAGTATTCACCCATAGTACAGCCCGAGAACGGTGCTAAGTACTGAAGTGCCGCAGACTCAGAAGCAGATGCTACAACTACGATAGTATTTGCAAGTGCACCGTGCTCTTCTAATTTACGTACTACGTTAGCAATAGTAGATGCTTTTTGACCAACCGCTACGTACACACACTTAACGCCTGTGTCTTTTTGGTTGATGATCGCATCGATTGCTAGTGCAGTTTTACCTGTTTGGCGGTCACCGATTACAAGCTCACGCTGACCACGACCAACTGGAATCATCGCATCAATAGATTTGTAACCAGTTTGTACTGGCTCATCTACAGATTGACGCTCGATTACACCTGGTGCAATTTTTTCTACAGGTTCAAACCCGTCGTTGTCTAAAGCGCCTTTACCGTCGATAGGAGCACCTAGCGTGTTTACAACACGACCAAGTAAGCCAGCACCAACAGGAACTTCTAAGATACGACCAGTTGTGTATACTTTTACGCCTTCAGTAAGGTCAGCGTATGGACCCATTACTACTGCACCAATTGAGTCGCGCTCAAGGTTTAGTGCGATAGCATAACGGTTGCCAGGAAGCTCAATCATCTCACCTTGCATACAGTCAGCTAGACCGTGGATGCGGATGATACCGTCAGTAACAGATACAATTGTACCTTCGTTACGAGCTTCACTTACAACTTCGAACTTCTCAATACGTTGTTTGATTAGTTCTGAAATTTCAGTGGAATTAAGTTGCATGCTCTTTTTCCCAATTACGATTGTAGTGTTGTGGCTAAGCGGTTTAATTTTCCGCGTACAGAGCCGTCGATTACAGTGTCGCCTGCCTTAATAATAAGGCCGCCAACTACTGACGCGTCTTCACTACAATTCAGCTTAACTTTGCGTGCGAAACGTTTTTCAAGTGTCGCTACCAATGACTCTTGCTGCGCTGCAGTAAGAGGGGTTGCCGAAATCACGTCTACATCGATTTCTTTGTCATACTCTGCTTTAAACGCAGCGAATAACTGTGCAACCTCAGGCAGTGCAATCAAACGTCCATTTTCAGCCATCACCTTCACTAGGTTCTGACCTTGTTCGTTGAGCTGCTCTGCGCATAAGTTAATAAATAACTCAGCTTGTGCAGAAGCAGTAGGCAATCCAGCTAAAATGGCTGATGCTTGCTCGTCGCTGGCAACGTGGCCAGCGAAAAACAACATGTCATTCCAGCTTTCAATAGCGCCTTTTTCAACGGCAAGTTCAAAAGCCGCTTTAGCGTATGGGCGAGCGATAGTAGTCAATTCAGACATGCTCATACCCTCCTAATTACAGCTCAGCGACAAGTTTTTCAACGATGTCACTATGTGCGGCTTGATTGATTTCACGCTCTAAAATTCTCTCTGCGCCAACCACAGCCAGTGTTGCTACTTGCTTACGTAGCTCTTCTGTCACACGGTTACGCTCTGATTCAATTTCAGAGTGCCCTTGAGCAATAATTTTTTCACGCTCTTCTTGTCCACGAACTGTTTCTTCGTCAACAATTAGCACGGCACGCTTTTTAGCTTGATCAATGATATCAGCCGCTTGAGCTTTTGCATCTTTAAGCTGTTCTGCAGCTTTTTGTTGCGCAAGTTCTAAGTCTTTTTCGGCTCTATCAGAGGCAGCTAAACCATCTTCGATTTTCTTCTGGCGAGCTTCAATTGCACCGTTTAGTGGTGGCCATACGAACTTCATACAAAAAAGTACGAACACCGTAAACGCAATTAATTCACCGATAAGAGTGGCGTTTAAGTTCACAACCGCTCCTCCTTAAATAGTAAGCTGTTCAAAAAATAAAATTAAAGTACGAACAACAATACCATCGCGATACCAACACCAATCATTGCTACAGCATCGATTAGACCAGCAAGGATAAACATTTTAACTTGTAGCGATGGTGCAAGCTCAGGTTGACGCGCACATGCTTCAAGGAATTTACCGCCCATGTTACCAAAACCGATTGCTGTACCGATTGCACCGAAGCCGATAAGTAAAGCTACTGCGATGTACTTAAGACCTAATACTAGTTCCATTTTTTTCTCCAAAGTTTCAATTGTAATTAAAAGTAAAAATTAAAAGTTATAAATTAGTGATTATCTGAACTTGCCATGCTTAGGTATACGATTGTTAGCATCATGAATACGAATGCTTGCAATACGATTACTAATATATGGAATACAGCCCAAACAAAGTGCAACGGTAGTTGCATTAAGCCAATCGCACCTATAAGGATGAAGATTAGTTCACCTGCATATAAGTTACCGAACAAACGCAGCGCCAGTGAAAATGGCTTAGAAACCAATGCGATAAGCTCTAGTAATAGATTGAATGGGATTAAAAGAATCTGCATAGCTGTATTGTTTGAACTAAACGGGTGAAGTGTTAGCTCTTTAATAAAACCGCCGATACCTTTAATTTTAATTGAGTAACCAATCATTAATATAAACACACCTAGCGCCAGCGCTGCAGTTAAGTTTATATCTGTTGTTGGTACAATTTTCATGTATACGTCGTGTGAGTCCATGCCAAAGGCTTGCTCACCTACTAAACCAGCAAATGCAGGTAAGAAGTCAACTGGGATTAAATCCATTAAGTTCATTAAGAATATCCAAACGAATATCGTTAATGCTAATGGTGCAATCAGCTTGCTTTTACCATGGAAAGTATCACGTACGTTGTCGCCAACGAACTCAACTATCATTTCAATGAAACACTGAAATTTACCTGGTACGCCCAATGTTGATTTTTTAGCGGCACTACGGAAGATCCATAAAAAGATAAGACCTAGTCCGATTGACCATGCGAGGGTATCTACATGCCATGTCCAAAAACCACTGTCCGTACATGCTTTATTGAAGGCTAGACCGGCGTCGGTCGAGCACATCTTAGCATTGGTTAAGTGGTGCTGGATATGGCTAGATAGAGTAACTTCTTCTGCAGCCATGTTATATCCCAAAAGTTAATGTTTAAAAAAAACGGGTGCAAACAATCCAGTGAATAAAGCCAGTACATAGATACTAAAAAAGGGCAGTAGAACTACCGGAAAATGCTTTAGTACTAGCGCAAACAATATGATTGTCAGCATAAACTTTAGTGCGTTACCGCGTTTTAACGCGTTATACGCTTGTTCTGCACGACTCGCCCCCATAAATCGGAATGCGTAAAGTGCAAAAACACAGTGAGGAAGTATCGCAACTGCACCACCAGCTAACGCTGACAGACTGGCTTCAACTCCCAAACCAATAAAAATAATTACGGCAGCAAATAATGCTACAACACCCTGAAGACAAATTAGTTTAAATGCGGCAAGCCTATACGGACTTGCTAACTTATTATTCACTTTTTGTTAACCTTAATGGCGTTCAAATCGTTAGGGTGTGAAAACTGGCGAAATTATACTGTATCCTGCCAGTTTTGCAACTTGAGTAGAGTGTTTGTAACACAAATTTGCTACAAATGTCTCTTTTTAGACATGTAATAGATCAATGGTGGGTATTGTCGTGATTAATACGATTCAAAATGCCGTCAAGCTCGTCTAAATTAGTATATGAAATAACCAATTTACCTTTGCCTTTTTTGTTGTAGTTTATCTCTACTTTAGCACCTAGGTTTTCAGCTAATTGTTGTTCTAACTGTTTAACATCTGGGTCTTTTTGGTGTTCTTGCTTGGCGGGTGCAGGTTCTAAAATTGCACGCACTAGCTTTTCAGTTTCTCTTACTGTTAGTCCCTTTGCAACGGCAGTTCGTGCTGCGTCAGACTGCGCTTCGCCTTCAAGTGCGAGTAAACAACGCGCATGGCCCATTTCTATGTCACCATGTTCTAACAGAATTTTTACATCACTATTTAAATTATTTAAACGTAATAAGTTTGTTACGGTGGTTCTTGATTTGCCAACTGCATCAGCCACTTGCTGATGTGTTAATTCAAACTCATTTAATAAACGATTAAGCGCAACCGCTTCTTCCATTGCATTTAAATCTTCACGCTGAATATTTTCAATCAGTGCTATAGCAACGGCGGCTTCATCGGGTACATCTTTAATAATACATGGAACTGCGTCTAGTTTTGCAATTTGCGCTGCGCGCCAACGACGTTCACCGGCAATAATTTCATAGCTATTGTGGGCAATAGGGCGCACAACAATAGGTTGAATAATTCCTTGTGAGCGAATAGAGCTGGCGAGTTCTTCGAGTGCCTCTTCAGACATGTCTTTACGAGGTTGGTACTTGCCTGAATGCAAAAACTCAATAGGCAATGTTTGTAACGGGTTATCTGTAGCACTAACTGTGCTTTGGACAACCTCTGTTACGTTTTGTGTGTCTTGTTCCTTGCTGGCGCTCGGTGCAGGCTTAGACGAACTTAAAAGTGCATCGAGTCCTCGGCCTAAACCTCGTTTTTTAGCAGACATGTTATTTTTTTACCTCAAAGTTAGGCGACAACGGACGCTGTTTTTTCTTTTCTGCGCAGCATTTCACCGGCAAGTGCCAAATACGCTTTTGCGCCACTTGATGCTCTGTCGTAGTACATAGCAGGTGCGCCAAAACTTGGCGCCTCAGCTAGACGAACATTTCGTGGGATCACAGTGCGATACACTTTATCACCAAAATGTTGTTTTAATTGTTCTGAAACGTCGTTTGCTAGGCGGTTACGCGGATCGTACATAGTGCGTAATATGCCTTCAATTTTTAATTCAGGATTTACTAATTTAGCCAATTGCGTAATGGTATCCATTAATGCTGTTAGGCCTTCCAGTGCATAATATTCACATTGCATTGGTACTAAAATAGAATCTGCAGCGGCCATAGCATTAACAGTTAACATGTTTAATGAAGGCGGGCAGTCTATAAATATAAACTCGTATTGGTCCTGAATTTTTTCAAGTGCATTACGAAGACGCACTTCACGGGCAAATAATTCCATTAGTTTAACTTCGGCAGCGGTTACGTCTCCGTTTGCTGCAATCATATGGTATTCGCCAGATGTTTCTTTAATGATTACGTCTTCAATAGGCTTATCTTCAATAAGTAGGTCGTAAATAGTGGGCACGTCGCCATATTTATCTACCCCACTGCCCATAGTGGCATTACCTTGCGGGTCGAGATCAATTAACAGCACTTTACGCTTCGTTGCGGCCATAGACGCAGCGAGATTAACAGCGGTCGTAGTTTTACCTACACCCCCTTTTTGATTTGCTAATGCGATGACTTTTGCCACAGTGTCTCTGATCCCTAGTCTTTAGAAAGAATAATTAAATGTCGTTGTGCATCTAACTCAGGTACTTCTAATGCAATTTTTTTCTCAAACTTTACGCCAGCGGGTAATGACTCTAACTCTTCGCTAGGGTAAACGCCTTTAAGCGCAATAAAATGGCCAGATTGATCAATTAGGTGTGAACACCAGTCAACCATATCTTGTAATGATGCAAATGCACGACTGAGTACGCCATCTAATTTAACACTTGGTTGATATTCTTCAACTCTTGACTGTACCGGGGTAACATTATCAAGCCCAAGTTCATGCTTTACGTGCATTAAAAAGCGTACACGTTTACCTAAGCTGTCGAGTAACACGAATTGGGTATCAGGAAGTGCAATAGCTAATACAATACCAGGAAGCCCAGGGCCTGTACCAACATCAATATAATGATGACCGGGTAAATGAGGTGCAACAACAAGGCTATCCATAATATGCTTTACCATCATTTCTTGAGGTAAACGTACTGAGGTTAAGTTATACGCTTTGTTCCACTTATCCAATAGTTCAACGTAACGAACAAGCTGTTGCTGTTGTTTTTCTGTTAGCGCAATATCAGTTTGCGCTAACAATGTAGTTAATTGTTGTTGTAACACTAGGTGCCCTTACCGTTACGCAGATTTGCGTAATAAGCCTTGCTTCTTCAGATACACTAATAATAACGAAATAGCTGCTGGTGTGATACCAGAAATACGCGAAGCCTGACCAATAGTGTCCGGACGAGACTCTTCTAATTTTGCCACTACCTCGTTTGATAAACCTGATACGGTTTTATAATCAAACTCTTTTGGTAATATTGTTTCTTCATGGCGAAGCTGTTTATTGATCTCATCCTGCTGACGCGCAATGTAACCTGCGTATTTTGTATGGATCTCAACCTGCTCTAAAGCCGCTTTATTTGTAAATTCAGATCCTAAGCCTTCAATAGCCATTAGATCATCATAACGGATCTCTGGGCGGCGTAGTAATTCTTCTAAACTTGCTTCACGCGTTAATGGAGCTTTTAATAAAGCGTTTACTTGATCAACAACAGTATGATCTTTGTGAATCCACGTGTCTTTTATACGTTGTTTTTCTTTTTCGATAATTTCCATTTTTTCGTTAAATGCCTGCCAGCGCTCATCGTTAACTAAACCTAGCTCACGGCCTTTTTCAGTTAAACGAATATCGGCATTATCTTCACGCAACAATAAACGGTATTCAGCACGGCTGGTAAACATACGGTAAGGTTCTTTTGTACCAAGCGTTGCTAAGTCGTCAATTAATACACCAACGTATGCTTCGTCACGACGTGGCGTCCACGAATCTTTACCTTGCACTTTAAGTGCCGCGTTCATACCAGCAATTAAGCCTTGTGCACCCGCTTCTTCGTAGCCAGTAGTTCCGTTTATTTGGCCTGCAAAGAATAAGCCTTCAATAAATTTAGTTTCTAGTGATTGTTTTAAATCACGTGGATCAAAGTAATCGTATTCAATAGCATAACCTGGTCGGCAAATATGTGCATTTTCAAAACCTGTGATCGATTGCACTATTTCTAATTGCACATCAAACGGTAGACTTGTCGAAATACCATTAGGGTAAAGCTCGTAAGATGTTAAACCCTCTGGCTCTACAAATATTTGGTGTTTGTCTTTATCTGCAAAGCGAACAATTTTATCTTCAATAGATGGGCAGTAACGTGGACCAATGCCTTCAATAACACCTGAGTACATAGGTGAACGATGCAAGTTTTTGCGTATAACATCATGTGTTTTTTCATTTGTGTAAGTGATGTAACACGGTATTTGTTGCGGGTGGTCACTTTGTTTACCTAAAAATGAAAATACAGGTGTAGGGGCATCGCCTGGTTGCTCCTGCATTTTGCTAAAATCAACCGTACGCGCATCAATACGTGGTGGAGTACCTGTTTTTAAACGATCTACTCTAAAAGGCTGTTCACGTAATCGTTGTGCTAAAGCTATTGATGGTGGATCGCCTGCACGTCCGCCTTTGTAATTTTCTAAACCAATATGTATTTGGCCACCTAAAAATGTACCTACGGTAAGTACTACACTAGGTGCACTAAAACGTAACCCCATTTGAGTTACTACGCCGGTTACTCGATCGTTTTCAACAATAAGATCATCACACGACTGCTGAAATATTTTTAAGTTTTCTTGATTTTGTAATGTGGTTTGAATAGCCGCTTTATACAAAGCGCGATCAGCTTGTGCACGGGTTGCACGAACCGCAGGTCCCTTTGAAGAATTTAAAGTACGAAATTGGATCCCGCCTTTATCAATAGCTTGTGCCATTGCACCGCCAAGCGCGTCAATTTCTTTTACCAAATGACCTTTGCCTATCCCACCAATTGCTGGGTTACAAGACATTTGACCAAGGGTATCCATATTGTGAGTCAGTAGCAGGGTATTCATCCCCATACGGGCAGCTGCCAATGCGGCTTCAGTGCCTGCATGTCCACCACCTACTACGATAACGTCAAAATTTTCATGAAAAATCATTAATGGGATCCTACTTAAATCAAACCGGTAAACTTCAAAAGGGAGCGTATTCTACCTAGAAATGAGCAGAAGATAAATGATTAAACTGTGCTCAGATCTAAGTAAGTGATCTCTAATAATATAAAGGATCTTTTAAAAAGATCTTTTAATACTATTACTACTACTGATCGGGTTTTCTGTTGATAAGCTTTAGATCTTGTTTAAAAACATTAAATTAGATCAGATCTAAAGGTGTTAATATGATCGGATCATCCCACAAATAAGCACTGATCAAAAAGCCACTTTATGCACAGGGGGAGATTAGTTAGATCTTATCCCATGGATAAGCATGCTTTAAAATGCAGTTTATTCAAACTTTATCCACATTATTAATTAAATTATTAGTAAATTGTGAGTAACTTTTATATGAGATTTTACTTGATCTCTTTATTTTAAACCTGTTTGGGTAACCCAAGTGTCTAACCAAGCGAGGGCTGTGTCTTCAGGGAGTGACTCGTCTAATATATTTAACTCTAAGCGTTCAGCCACTTTTATAGCGCCTTTTTTGCTTAGTAGTGCTTCTATATTGCGCCCTGCTAAGTTATATGTGTCGTAGCTGGTATCACCTAATGCAATAACCGAAAACTTTAAATGCTTCAAATCAGTTGATTGCGCTACTTGTTCTACAAAGCTTAAAAGATTATCGGGATAATCACCTGCGCCATAAGTAGATGTACATATTAACCAGAGCGTATTGTGTTGATCTATTTCATTAAATTTTGGCTGATCATGGAGTTGGGTTGTAATACCTTGGTTATTTAGCTCATCGCTTAATTGCTCCGCAACATACTCGGCCGATCCCATTTGGCTGCCCACAATAATATTTACTGAACTCATGATTAGTTATGATCGCATTAGTTTTAATTGCTGCCTATGATAGCCGAGTACAAACTGCAGTAAAGGGAAGAGTGTGGGTTTGGATAACTATTTTTAGTCTAATTTTTAGATCATTGTTTAAAGTTTTTTTAAGTTGTTGATTTATATATATGTAAAATAATACCTTCAAATGTAACCTTCTGATCAAACTGTTAATAAGATTGGGGGAAGTTCTGTTTAACTTTATGTTCTATGTAACTAAAATTTTGTAAGTTATTGATTTTAAGCTTTTGTAAGTCCAATTATGATGAATGTTTAATATAGAAGTAATGTTGATCATTGTGTGGATATAAAGGGTGTTGATAACCGATTATTTAGATCGAAAATAATTTTAAATAACGATCAATTAAATATGATCTTATTAAATAAATATCAAAATAGTTTTTATAACGGCCGCTTTTTACTAAAAATAGAGCTAATAACGTGTATTTCAGCTAAAAAATTTTGGATTTTTGTCCAAAAAAATGGAAATTGTGGATAACTGATCTGACTAAATTTAAAGTTTTTGTGATATTCGATCATGCATTTACATGTTTGAGCTGGTGGATAGCGCGATCAATACACACTTGTGATCGCCTTATTTTTTGATATAAAGCCAAATAAGGCTGCAATTTTAGCTAATAAAATATTAAAAACAGTGATTTCAGCTTGTTTTAAGGTTAATTATAGTGGCTTAACTTATTCGTATGTGGGAGATATATCACCTTAAATAGGCGGTTATATCTTGTAAAGTAGGCCATTAATAAGCATTTAAAGATACTAATTTAGAGAAAATAAGAGCCTAAAATAGCACTCAGCTTATCTAAAAATACCCATATGTTGATATAGAAAGGCTTAATTTAGGCAGTAAAAAAGGGACGTTTTTTACGCCCTTAATTTTTAATTATTTAATTGTTAGGTCTTTTATTTACCAATACAGAACGAGCTAAATATTTTTCCAAGTAGATCGTCTGAAGTAAACTCACCGGTTATTTCGTTTAAAAATTGCTGCGTTAGGCGCAGCTCTTCGGCCAAAATTTCACCCGCAACATGCATTTCAAGCTGCGTTTTACCCGTATCTAAATGATAAGCTGCGCTTTCTAAAGCGTCTAAATGACGGCGACGAGCCATAAAGCCACCTTCTGTTGCGCCGTCAAAACCTATACAGGCCTTTAAATGTTCACGTACGAGCTCTATACCTTCAGCGTTTTTAGCACTTAAACTTATGACCGGGTATTGTTGGTTTTCATCCAAGCCTACAATATCACCCGATAAATCGGCTTTGTTTCTGATCACTGTAACCCCCATACCTTTTGGTAATTTTGCCATAAACTCTGGCCAAATTTTATGTGGGTCGGTGTCTACAGTATCGGTGCCATCAAGCATAAATAAAACGCGGTCGGCTTGGTTTATTTCATCCCATGCGCGCTCAATACCTATTTGCTCTACGCGGTCAGGGCTTTCACGAAGACCTGCGGTATCGATAATATGCAGTGGCATGCCATCAATATGGATGTGTTCGCGCAGTACGTCGCGGGTGGTACCTGCTATTTCGGTTACGATTGCTGCTTCTCTGCCTGCTAGGGCATTTAGTAAGCTTGATTTACCCGCGTTAGGACGACCTGCAATCACAACACGCATACCTTCGCGCATTATGCTTCCCTGTTTAGCTTGGTCAGTTACGGTGTTTAATTGGTTTATAATTGCGTTTAGATCGCCCGATACTTTGCCATCTGACAAAAAGTCTATTTCTTCATCTGGAAAGTCGATTGCTGCTTCTACGTACATACGAAGATGAATTACTTTTTCAACCAGTGTTTCAATGTGTTTAGAAAACTCACCTTGAAGTGATTGTAAGGCGCTTTTAGCTGCTTGTTCACTGGTGGCATTAATTAGGTCACTAATTGCTTCTGCTTGGGTTAAATCAAGCTTGTCGTTCATAAATGCACGCTCTGAAAACTCACCTGGTTTTGCTAAACGTACACCTTCTATTTTGCTAATTTCTTTAAGTAGCATATCAAGCACAACTGGGCCACCATGACCTTGCAACTCAAGTACATCTTCACCAGTAAATGAGTTAGGTCCGGCAAAATAAATGGCAATACCTTGGTCAAGCTGATCGCCATTTAAGTTTTTAAATGG
This sequence comes from Pseudoalteromonas sp. BSi20480, assembly GCF_000241365.1. Lineage (NCBI taxonomy): Bacteria > Pseudomonadati > Pseudomonadota > Gammaproteobacteria > Alteromonadales > Pseudoalteromonadaceae > Pseudoalteromonas > Pseudoalteromonas sp. BSi20480. The sequence continues at coordinate 20,541 of NZ_BADX01000114.1, forward strand.
TACATAATCGGCGTATCTCACTTTTGGTATTTTACCAATAACTTTTTCAGCAACGCTTTTGGCAAGGCTGCCAGAAACCCGAATAATACCAACACCACCACGCCCAGGTGCGGTTGCTTGTGCTGCAATTGTGTCTTGATTGATCATGCTATTTAATTTACCAACAATGTGTACGTTATGGCGCTATTGTAACCTATGAAATTACCACTCGCGAATGCTCTGATAAAAAATGGGCAATAAAAAAGGCGACCTAAGTCGCCTTTATAATAAGTAGGGCTAAGTTAGCCTCTTACTTTTATTCCTTTCTTTTCCATACCGCGATAAATATAAAGCATTTGCGCGATTGAAATAAGATTAGATACTAACCAGTAAAGTACTAAGCCTGATGGGAACCATAAGAAGAATACAGAGAAGATAACCGGCATAAAGGTCATCATTTTTTGCTGCATTGGATCGGTAACCGTCATAGGTTGAAGCTTTTGAGTTATAAACATACTAGCACCAAATAAAATTGGTAATACGTAGTATGGGTCTTGTGCTGATAAATCAGTTAACCAAAGCATAAACTCAGCATGGCGAAGTTCTGTTGATTCTAAAAATACATAAAACAACGCTAAGAAAATAGGCATTTGTAGCAAAATAGGGAAACAACCACCCATTGGGTTTACTTTCTCTTTTTGTACATCTCCATAGTAGCTTGACCGAACTTTTGACGGTCATCACCATACTTTTCTTTAAGAGCTGCCATTTTTGGTTGAAGGGCACGCATTTTAGCCATTGACGTGTATTGCGCTTTAGTTAGCGGGTACATCAATGATTTAACAATAATAGTGATAGCAATAATTGCTAAACCCCAGTTACCAAGAATACTGTAAAGCCATTTTAGTAATACAAATAGTGGCTGTGAAATAAACCATAACCAGCCGTAGTCTACAGTTAGGTCTAAGTCAGGGTGAAGCGCTTCTAATACATCAGACTCTTTAGGGCCCATGTAGTAAATAGAAGTAATGGTTTGCTCTGAACCGGCTTGAACATTAACAGGTTCTGCTTTTGTACCAATGATAGCGGCGTTACTGCTTGTAATTAAGCTATAAAGGGTGTTGGTTTGGTCTTGCTTTGGTACCCACGCACTTACAAAGTAATGTTGAATAAATGCAATGTAACCACCTTGCGTGCTTTCATTTAGGTTTTTGTCGGCCATGTCAGAAAAGCTATACTTTTCGTATGGTTCTTCGTCTGTACCGTAAGCTGCACCTAAATAGTTTTGATCAACTAAGCTGCCTTTTTCTTGTACTGTGCGCTTAACTTGTGTGTAAAGCTGCACTTGAATAGGAGCACTGGTTGTATTGTTTACTGTGTATTCTAAGCCAACATCATATTGACCTTTTTTAAATACATACGTTTTAGTAAAGCTAACACCGTTGCTATCAGTAAACTGTAACGGTACGCGTAACTCATCACCTGTTAAGGTATAAGACGTTTGTTCGCTGTGGTAAGTAGGGCGACCGTTTGCAGATGCGTCTGGGCCATTTAAACCAATTAAACCACTTTGTGAAAAGTATTGATTACCCTCAAATTCACCCAGCAGCATGAAAGGTGTTTCTTCGCCTTTCACTTCTTCGTATTGAAGTAAGTCCGATTCAACAATATCACCACCTTTGGTGTCGATTTTAACTTTAAATACGTCTGTTGTTATTTCTATAACAGAACGTTTAGCTAATGTTGTTGAAGCCGGTAAGCCAGAGTCTGACGATGAAGGTATAAAATCATCCGATTCAGTTGAATTTGCTTGTTGCGTTTGTGTTGTGGCACTTGGATCGACTTTTGGCTGGTTATAATCATTATTCCATTCTTGGAACAATAAAAACGACACTAGCATTAGGCCAATGAATAAAAACGTGCGTTGCGATTCCATAACAGCTCTTATTTCTCGTGTTGGTGGTTAATATGGGTTATTTTTTCAGGTACTGGGTCATCACCACCTGAATGTAAAGGATGGCATTTTAATATGCGTTTTAATGCTAACCAACTTCCTTTTATCAATCCATGCAATTTTATTGCTTGAATTGCGTAATGTGAGCAGCTTGGATTAAAACGACAATGCGGACCTAATAGCGGGCTAATCCACTTTTGATAACCGCGGATCAATAACACTAAACATAATGTCGGTAAAGCAACAAGTGGTTTGAGTAACCTCATGATGTTTATGCCCCTAGTTAAATTTAGTGAGATAGATATCATGTATTTAAAGGCTCTATTGGAAATTTTAAATGCATGATTAAAAGGTGAGCTAAAGATACATTAATTAACCCTGTAATTCTATTGCTATTGGGTTTGTTTATTAGATTTAGCTGATTTGTTTGGGCGTTTCTTAAAGGGTGGAGGCTTAGGCGCACCTGGTTTACAGCGTTCGTTGATTTTTCGCCATAACTTGGTCAGTTGCTTGGTTAATTCTTCATTAGACTGCTCGTCAATGCCATTTTTAACCATAAGCACAATATCAATGTTATCGATGTTGTGTTGATTTAAACGAAAACTTTCGCGAGCAAGACGTTTAATACGGTTTCGTTGGCATGCCTTTTTTACACGTTTTTTAGCAACAGTAAGTCCTAACCTAGGTTTTTCTTGGTCATTGGGTTTAGCTAATAGAGTAAAGTAAGGAGTTGCAGCCCGAGCGGGTTCGTTAAATATACGAGAGTAATGCGAGGGAGTTAACAGACGTAACTCCCTGCCAAAGCTAAAGTCTTCCACTTTTAAATTAAGCAGAAAGAACTTTGCGGCCTTTAGCGCGGCGACGTGCTAATACTTTACGGCCATTTACAGTTGCCATGCGAGCACGGAAACCGTGTGCACGTTTGCGTTTTAAAACGCTAGGTTGAAAAGTTCTTTTCATAACAATCTCATCCGATCGGTTAAAGTTAAAACATCCTATGCAGGTCGCGATCCTGGCACAGGTGCCATTGCGAGCGCGAGATATTATAGATGAAACGACCTAAAGTCAATAATAATTACGCGTTAAGCACCGTGTTTATTAAGCAGGCAGTTAGTGATAGTAAAGCGCGATCTAGTAGGATCATCATAAATAAGAAGTTTTCCACAGCCCTTGTATAAAAAGTGAATAAAAGCGGGGGAAAAGTAAATTGGATCGTAAAATTGGTTCGCGATCTTGGTGTTATTTTGTTATGATCTGTTATCAGGCTAATAATTAAAAATTTAATTAAATCAGGTTGTTAGCTTTTTTTCATGTCGTTATACATAATTTTATAAAAATCAGCCTTTTACTTGTGGATAAAGTGCCTTCATAATACTTGGTCTTGGGCCGCTTATTTGGCTATTTAAACGCAATAAATGCATGGTTTTTAACCATTTTTGATGTGCGGGAATAAAAATTATATCTCTGGGAGTTTAACTGTGTATCTGTCGGTTTGGCAAAGTTGTTTATATGTATTGCAAGATGAATTGCCTTCGCAGCAGTTCAGTATGTGGGTAAGACCACTTCAAGCAGAAAGTACCGAAGATACTCTGACTATTTATGCACCTAATCGCTTTGTGCTTGATTGGGTGAGAGAAAAATACCTTAACCGCATTAACGAACTACTCGTCGAGATTTGTGGTGACGAAGCACCGGAACTTCGTTTTGATGTAGGTAGCAAACCACTTTTAAATACACAGGTTGCACCTGCTACAGAAACACAGCCTGCACCTAGTATTCAAGCATCAGCAAAGCAACAGCCGCGTGAGCAAAAACCGGTTGTTGAACCCGCACCTAAATCGGGCTATAAATCAAACATTAAAGAAAACTACACCTTTGATAGTTTTGTTGAGGGTAAATCTAACCAATTAGCAAAAGCGGCTGCAACTCAAGTGGCCGATAACCCTGGCTCTGCATTTAACCCTGTATTTATATACGGTGGTACGGGCTTAGGTAAAACGCACTTACTCCATGCTGTAGGTAATGGCATTATGGCAAATAAGCCTGATGCTAAAATTGTGTATATGCATTCAGAGCGTTTTGTACAAGATATGGTTAAAGCACTACAAAATAATGCAATAGAAGAATTTAAACGTTATTACCGTAGTGTTGATGCATTAATGATTGATGACATTCAATTTTTTGCCAATAAAGAACGTTCTCAAGAAGAGTTTTTTCATACCTTTAATGCGTTGCTTGAAGGTAATCAGCAAATTATTTTAACTTCTGACCGTTACCCTAAAGAAATTGAAGGGGTAGAAGACAGGCTTAAGTCTCGTTTTGGTTGGGGATTAACAATTGCTATTGAGCCTCCAGAGCTTGAAACACGTGTAGCCATTTTGATGAAAAAGGCGCAGCAGAGTAAAATAAACTTACCTCATGAAGTGGCTTTTTTCATTGCAAAAAAATTACGTTCAAATGTACGTGAACTTGAAGGCGCACTTAACCGTGTAATTGCAAATGCAAACTTCACTGGACGTCCTATTTCTATCGACTTTGTAAAAGAAGCATTGCGTGACTTATTGGCGCTGCAAGATAAGCTCGTCACAATTGATAATATACAGCGTACAGTGGCTGAATATTATCGAATTCGTGTCTCGGATTTACTTTCTAAACGCCGAAGCCGCTCTATAGCAAGGCCTCGTCAGGTTGCTATGGCGCTGTCTAAAGAATTAACCAATCACAGTTTACCTGAGATTGGAGACGCGTTTGGTGGCCGTGACCATACAACGGTTTTACATGCGTGTCGTAAAATAAAATCGTTACGTGATGAAAGTCACGAAATTAAAGAAGATTATCAAAATTTAATAAGAACATTGTCATCTTAGGGCTGACTTTTTTATGCAAATAACAATATCAAGACAACAATTTTTAAAGCCATTGGTTCAAGTATCGGGCGCAATTGAGCGTAAGCATACGTTACCAATTTTATCTAACGTTTTGTTAGTAGTAGAAAACGGACAGCTTTCGATGACAGGGACCGACCTTGAAATTGAATTAGTGTCTGGTGTTTTTGTTGGTGATGATATTGCCGATACAAAATTAACTTTACCTGCTAAAAAGTTACTCGATATTTGTAAAAGTCTACCTGAAGGTTCAGACATTACGTTAAGCTTACAAGACCACCAGTTGTTATTAACGAGTGGTAAAAGTCGTTTTTCACTTACAACGTTATCAGCGGCTGACTTCCCCAATTTAGAAGAATGGGATGGTGAAGTTGAATTTCAACTAACGCGTTTAGAGCTTCGTAAATTACTTGAAAGCACGCACTTTTCAATGGCAAACCAAGATGTACGTTATTACTTAAACGGTATGTCGTTTGAAGTTGATAATAGCGATATTAAAACGGTGGCTACCGACGGACACCGCTTGGCGATTGCACAGAAAAAGCTTACTCAATCACTTAATACTCAACGCCAATTAATTATTCCACGTAAAGGTGTGCAAGAAATCATGCGCCTTATGGTTGCCGACGATGAGCTAGTCACTATTCAATTCGGTGCTAATCACATTCGTATTATTGACATTGAGTTTACGTTTACCAGTAAACTAGTTGATGGTCGTTTTCCTGATTACCGTCGTGTACTTCCACGAGGCGGTGATAAAACAATTATTGCCAACCGTGAATGGTTACGAAATGCTTTTCAGCGTGTATCTATTTTATCAAATGAGAAGTTTCGTGGTGTACGCTTAAACTTATCAAATGGTTTATTAAAAATTACTGCCAATAACCCAGAGCAAGAACAAGCTGAAGAGGTTGTTGAAGTAAATTATCAGGGTGATGAGTTAGAAATTGGTTTTAATGTTTCATATGTTTTGGATGTATTAAACACATTAAAAACTGAAGATGTACAGTTTACGTTAGCAGACTCAAACAGCAGTGCACTAATAGAAGGCGCTGGTGATGATGAAGCAATGTATGTTGTTATGCCTATGCGTTTATAAGATCACAAACATATAATGAGCTTAAGTCATTTGAGCCTCAAATATTTTCGTAATATTGAGGCGCTGACGCTAGAACCTGTTAATGGCGTAAACATTATATATGGTGAAAATGGCAGCGGAAAAACCAGCCTTTTAGAAGCTATTTATTACCTTTCTCACGGCAAGTCTTTTAGAACACCAAAGCACAAAAGCATTATTGCACACCAGCAAGAGCAATTTGTAATTCATGGCCGAAAGACGGTGCATGATTTATCAATTCCTATTGGTATTAGCAAAACGCGTTTAGGTGAAACAAATTTAAAGATTCAGGGTAAAGCGAGCCGTAAAATATCTGAGCTTGCACAGCTAATGCCTGTTCAAATTATTACGCCTGAAAGTTATTCTTTATTTTTTGGTGGGCCAAAAGAGCGTAGAAAGTTTTTAGACTTAGGTTTGTTCCACGTGGAACATGAGTTTTTTTACTTGTGGCAATCGTTTAATAAAGTATTAAAACAGCGTAATGCTTTACTAAAATCTAAGCCTAAGAATTATTTTGACCAAATTAAGTTTTGGGACAAAGAATTTGTTAGACTGGCTGAAGAAATAAATAAATTAAGATTGGCGTATATAAGTAGGTTTAAGCAGCAATTTTTTGATAAAATGTGCTCAGAATTAACGCTTATACGCGATTTAGAAATGACGTTTAATGCAGGCTGGAAAGAGAATGAATCTCTTGCAGATGCGTTAGAGCAAAACTTTGAGCGAGATGCTCGCCAAGGATTTACAAGTAAAGGCCCACATAAGGCCGACTTTAGTTTCAGTGTCGCTGGCAACAGTGTAGAGAATACGTTCTCACGCGGGCAGTTAAAGTTATTATTGTATGCGTTAAAAGTAACGCAAAATAGCTTAATTGAGTCAGAGACCGATAAGCAATCTATATTGCTAATAGATGATTTACCCTCAGAGTTAGGCGAAGATACAAAAGAGAAAGTTGGACAACTATTGTCTCACTGCAGTTCTCAAATATTTATCTCTTCAATTTTATCTGAGAGTATTTCTGCTGTGGTGGAACCCATGCAACGAGAACTAAAAATGTTCCACGTGAAACATGGCAACCTAATAACAAGATAAGTGGGATTAACCATGTCTGAGAATTATGACTCGTCGAGTATTAAAGTACTTAAAGGATTAGACGCAGTAAGAAAGCGTCCTGGGATGTATATAGGGGACACCGATGATGGCACAGGCTTACACCACATGGTGTTTGAGGTCGTTGATAACTCAATAGACGAAGCCCTTGCTGGTCATTGTGATGATATTTTTGTAACGATTCACTTAGATGGCTCTGTATCGGTTAGAGATAATGGCCGTGGTATCCCAGTGTCTATCCATGAAGAAGAAGGCGTTTCTGCTGCCGAAGTAATCATGACGGTACTTCATGCTGGTGGTAAGTTTGATGATAACTCTTATAAAGTATCAGGCGGCTTGCATGGTGTGGGTGTTTCGGTTGTAAACGCACTTTCAGAAAAATTAAAACTAACCGTGCGTCGAGAAGGTAAACTTCATGAGCAGTTTTACACTATGGGTGTACCAGATGCGCCACTCGCTGTTATTGGAGATTCTGAAACAACGGGTACAGAACTACGTTTTTGGCCAAGTGCAGAAACATTCACTAATTTAGATTTTCATTACGATATTTTAGCAAAACGCCTACGTGAACTGTCGTTCCTTAACTCGGGCGTTAGTATCATTTTAAATGATGAGCGTGAAGAAAATAAAAGCGACCACTTTAAATACGAAGGTGGTATTCAGGCATTTGTTGAATACATTAACCGTAACAAAACACCTATTCATAAAGGCGTTTTCCACTTTACACATGAGCGTGTAGAAGACGGAATTAGCGTTGAAGTATCAATGCAATGGAATGACGCATACCAAGAAAACATTTACTGTTTTACAAATAACATTCCACAACGTGATGGTGGTACTCACTTAGCCGGTTTTAGATCTGCGCTAACACGTACACTTAATAACTTTATGGAAAAAGAAGGCTTTAACAAGAAAGCAAAAACAACCAGTAACGCAACCGGTGACGATGCGCGTGAAGGTTTGACTGCTGTAATTAGTGTTAAAGTTCCTGATCCTAAGTTCTCTTCGCAAACAAAAGATAAGCTAGTATCTAGCGAAGTTAAGTCTGCCGTAGAACAAGCAATGGCTGAGAAGTTCACTGAGTTTTTATTAGAAAACCCAGTAGATGCAAAAATTGTTGTTGGGAAAATTATAGATGCATCACGTGCGCGTGAAGCGGCACGTAAAGCGCGTGAAATGACACGTCGTAAAGGCGCAATGGATCTTGCAGGTTTACCGGGTAAATTAGCCGATTGTCAGGAAAAAGATCCTGCACAATCAGAACTTTATATAGTGGAAGGGGACTCTGCTGGCGGTTCAGCCAAGCAGGGTCGTAACCGTAAGAATCAGGCGATTCTTCCGCTTAAAGGTAAAATTCTAAACGTAGAAAAAGCACGTTTTGATAAAATGCTGTCTTCACAAGAAGTTGCAACACTAATTACTGCATTAGGTTGTGGTATTGGCCGTGACGAATATAACCCTGAAAAACTACGTTATCACCGTATTATCATCATGACCGATGCGGACGTAGATGGTTCTCACATTCGTACTTTATTGCTTACGTTCTTCTATCGTCAAATGCCGGAAATTGTAGAGCGCGGATATATTTATATTGCTCAACCACCACTTTATAAAGTGAAAAAAGGTAAGCAAGAGCGCTATATAAAAGATGACCCAGCACTTGTTGAGTACTTAACATCGCTTGCACTTAATAATGCAGCTTTATACACAAGTGCAGACGCATCTGCGCTTGAAGGTGAAGCATTAGAGAAAATAGTTCACGATTACCAAAATACAGTTAAAGTAATCGAGCGCTTAAAACGTAAATACCCTAACACGGTAATGGAACGTTTAATCTACCAAAGCGAGTTGACCAAAGAAGACCTTGCAGACGAAGCTAAAGTAATTGCGTGGACAAAAGAGCTTGTTGACGATTTAGTTGACCGTGACGAAGATGCAACTATTTTCAACGCTGCAACTCAGTATGATGCAGAGCGTAACTTGTATTATCCTGTTGTGAATATTCGTCAACACGGTGTAGATAAGTCTCACGTACTAAGCTACGACTTCATCACATCGCGTGACTACCAACGTATTGCTGTGACTGGTGTTAACATTGCAAACATCATTACAGAAGGTGCTTATATTCAACGCGGTGAGAAAACAAAACCTGTTGATAACTTTGTGGATGCTTTGGAATGGTTGATCACTGAATCTAAGCGCGGGATCTATATTCAACGCTACAAAGGGTTGGGTGAGATGAACCCAGATCAACTTTGGGAAACTACCATGGATCCAGACGCACGCCGTATGTTACAAGTAACCATTGAAGATGCTGTAGGCGCGGATCAGTTATTTGCTACGCTTATGGGCGATCAGGTAGAGCCACGTCGTGACTTTATCGAAACTAACGCACTACGCGTAGTTAACTTAGACGTGTAAAAACATATTTAGATAATAAAAAGGAGCCTAAGGGCTCCTTTTTATTTTCTACAAATACACAAACTGCTTAAAACCTGAGTGTACACACGGTATACTAAGGATAATTTTCACGCTACTTCTTAGATAGTAAAAAGCCAAATATGCAAAAATACGACGTAAAAACCTTCCAAGGTTTGATCCTGGCTTTACAGGATTATTGGGCACAGCAAGGCTGTGTCATTATTCAACCACTTGATATGGAAGTGGGCGCTGGGACATTTCACCCGCAAACATTTTTGAAATCAATTGGCCCTGAGCCAATGTCTAGCGCATACGTACAACCGTGTCGCCGTCCTACGGATGGCCGCTATGGTGAAAACCCAAACCGCTTACAACATTACTACCAATTTCAGGTAGTCTTAAAACCATCACCAGATAACATCCAAGAGCTTTACTTAGGCTCACTAGAAGCAATGGGTATTGATACCCTAACTCACGAAGTACGCTTTGTAGAAGATAACTGGGAATCACCAACGCTAGGTGCATGGGGCTTAGGTTGGGAAATTTGGTTAAACGGTATGGAGGTAACGCAATTTACCTACTTCCAACAAGTAGGTGGATTAGAGTGCTCACCAGTAACTGGCGAGATTACTTACGGCCTAGAGCGTTTAGCAATGTATATTCAAGGCGTAGATAGCATTTACGACCTAGTATGGGCAGACGGTCCACTAGGGCGCGTAACTTACGGTGATGTGTTCCATCAAAATGAAGTTGAGCAATCAACCTACAACTTTGAACATGCAAACGTAGAAGACTTGTTTGCGCAGTTTGATAAGTGTGAAGCTGAGAGCCAAAAGTTAATAGAAGCAAATTTACCACTTCCTGCCTACGAGCAAGTGATGAAAGCATCGCATGCATTCAACCTATTAGACGCGCGCCATGCTATATCGGTAACAGAACGTCAGCGTTATATTTTACGTGTTCGTGCGTTATCAAAAGCGTGTGCACAAAGTTATTACGATGCACGCGAAGCGCTTGGTTTCCCGCTGTGTAAGGATAAGTAAGCATGACAGCACAAAATTTATTAGTAGAAATTGGCACTGAAGAGTTGCCACCAAAGTCGTTGCGTAAACTTGCCGAGGCATTTGCTGCAAATTTAACTCAAGAGTTAGAATCGCTAGAATTAGCACATCAAGGCGTAAGCTGGTATGCATCGCCTCGTCGTTTAGGTTTACAAGTTAAAGCACTTGAAGCTAAACAACAGGACAAAGAAGTTGAAAAGCGCGGCCCAGCAACTAAAGCAGCATTTGATAGTGAAGGTAACCCTACAAAAGCAGCAATGGGTTGGGCACGCGGTTGTGGTATTGAGGTAAGTGAAGCACAAACACTTGAAACGGATAAAGGCGCATGGTTATTGCACATTGCTAAAGTAGCAGGGCAAGAAACTAAAACGCTAATGGCAGATGCTATCGCAAAAGCGTTAAGTAAATTACCAATACCAAAGCCAATGCGCTGGGGTGCGAATAAAACACAATTTATTCGCCCAGTTCATACCGTCACTATTTTATTTGGTAGCGAATTGCTAGAAGGTGAGATTCTTGGTAAGCAAGTAAGTAACCAACTTCAAGGTCACCGTTTTCATCACCCAGAAAAAATTAGCATTAACCATGCTGATGAGGTTTTTGATGTACTTAAATCTGCTTACGTTATTGCTGATTACGAACAACGTAAAGCGCAAATACGTGCACAAATAGAAGAAGCTGCAAGCGCAGTTAACGCTGTTGTTGCAATGGATGAAGATTTACTAGAAGAAGTTACTTCACTGGTAGAGTGGCCAGTTACTTTAACGGCAACATTTGAAGAAGCATTTTTAGATGTACCAGCCGAAGCGCTAATTTACACCATGAAGGACGATCAAAAATACTTCCCGTTATTAGATCAAAACGGCAAGCTTTTAAATAAGTTTTTGTTTGTATCTAACATCGAGAGTAAAGATCCAAGCGTAGTAATTTCTGGTAACGAAAAAGTTGTACGCCCACGTTTGGCTGATGCACAGTTCTTCTTTGAGACCGACAAAAAGAAAACATTAGAAAGCCGTTTAGAATCGCTTGATACCGTTTTATTCCAAAAGCAATTAGGTACGCTTAAAGACAAGTCTGAGCGTATTAGCGAACTTGCAGGGTATATTGCTGAGCAATTAGGCGCAGATAAAGACTTAGCAAAACGTGCAGGCCTATTAAGTAAAACAGACTTAATGACCGAAATGGTAATGGAATTTACCGATGTACAAGGTGTAATGGGAATGCATTACGCTCGCTTTGACGGTGAAGCAGAAGATGTAGCGCTTGCACAAAACGAGCAATACATGCCACGCTTTGCAGGCGACAACTTACCTACAAACCTAATTAGTTGTGCAGTAGCCATTGCAGATAAGTTTGATACGCTGGTGGGTATTTTTGGTATAGGCCAAGCACCAAAAGGTGATAAAGACCCATTTGCACTTCGTCGTGCTGCTATTGGTGCACTGCGTATTATGGTAGAAAAAGAGTTACCTCTTGATATTTTAGACCTAGTAGCAAAAGCACAAACATTGTTTGGCGATAAGCTAACTAATCTAAATGTATCAACCGACGTATTTGAATTTATGCTTGGACGTTTCCGTGCATGGTATCAAGACGAAGGTATTGAAGTAGATGTTATTCAAGCTGTGCTAGCACGTCGTCCAACTAAACCAGTTGATTTTGACCGTCGTGTTAAAGCCGTAAGCCACTTCCGTACTTTAGACGCAGCAGAAGCCCTTGCAGCCGCAAATAAACGCGTAAGTAACATTCTTGCTAAAAATGACATCACAAGCCAAGGTAATGTTGTTGAGAGCTTATTAAGCGACGACGCTGAAAAAGTATTGGCATCACAAGTGGCAAAATTTGCAACTGAGCTTGCACCACTTTATGCCGATGGAAACTACCAAGAAGCGCTTAGCCAATTGGCAGGCATTCGTGAAAGTGTTGATAACTTTTTTGACAACGTAATGGTTATGGCCGACGATGAAGCTGTTAAGCAAAATCGCCTTGCGCTATTAAGTCAGTTAAGTAGTTTATTTTTAGATATTGCAGATATTTCTGTTTTACAAAAATAACAACCATTAGCAATTTAAAAAGACCAGCATAACGCTGGCTTTTTAGTTTTAATACCTACCTAGATTAATTAAGCTAATAGGTATAATGAATAGGATGAAAATTGATGATTTCAATAAAAAAAATAATACCACTCGCTATTGCTGGGTTACTCAGTGCATGTTCAAGCCAAATATCAATTAACGATGTATTGCCACAAAAAGAACTCGACCGCACCATGTACCTGCGAGGCGATTTTACTTTATGGGACGCAGAGCCACAGTACCAATTTAGCTTAGTGGGCCCAGCACTGTATCAAGCGCAGGTAAAATTTAGCACACCGGGTAAAGTGTACGAATTCAAAATTGCCGATGCCGATTTTAGTGAAGGCTTTAACTGTGGTTACAGCGACTCATTCCCACAAGGTCAAAGTTTAACACTTGGGCAAGCAGCAACGGCAGACTGTAATACTATTTATAATTACTTTAGTTACACACCTGCGATAAAAGGCACATACATAGTAAGCATTGATTTTAGTGACTATGACGAGCCAAAAGTGACTATTACTAAGAAATAGCAGAATGTTTATAGTTGTCAGTTTTTAGCGTAAAGAGAAGTAAAAAACCGTACTTGATTTAACGAGCACGGTTTCTATTTTAAAACTGAGAACTGAGAACTGAGAACTGAGAACTGAGAACTTTACAACCCTTTCTTCACCACATATCTATACGGTGCTTCATCGGCATCTTTAGCCACCAGCGTGTGATCCATAAATACACAAAAGCTTGGAATATCACGGGTGGTTGATGGGTCATCAGCGGTTATTAACAGTGTTTCACCGTCGTTCATTTTACGAATAGCAGCACGTACCATCATTACTGGCTCGGGGCAGCGAAGGCCAATGGCATCTAATTGGTGATCGGGATTATCAAAATTCATAGTACGTATGCCTGTAAATAGTTTTCAAATCTGTGACTTTACGAGTAGTCAGATTTTTTGTTGCGCCAAAGTTTAGCGTAATTTTAAGTATATATTAACTATTTTACTTAGATCTGGATCAGTTTAAACTTCAGTTTATTTATATCAACGCTAAATTATAAACCCGATCACAACAACACAAATCTAAATTGCGTTAGTATAGCGCCTTAAAATTTGGCAAATAAAAAAGGCGAACTAACTTTCGTCAGTGCGCCTTTTTACTCACCAAGATGGTTCACGTGTTAAGAGTATTAGTCTTGAACACGCTCAAATACAGTTGCGATACCTTGGCCTAAACCAATACACATTGTCGCTAAACCGTACTTAGCATTTTTGTCTTCCATTAAGTGAATTAGCGAGGTGCTAATACGCGAACCAGAACAACCCAGAGGGTGACCCAGTGCGATAGCGCCGCCATTCAAGTTAACTTTTTCGTCAACCACATCAGCTAAACCTAAGTCTTTAAGTACTGGTAGTGATTGCGCAGCAAAGGCTTCATTAAGCTCAGCTACGTCGATGTCATCAATAGTGATACCAGCTTGGGCAAGTGCTTTTTTACTTGCTGGTACTGGGCCGTAACCCATGATTGATGGATCGCAACCAGCAACCGCCATTGCTTTAATGCGCGCACGAATTGGTAAACCTAGCTCTTTTGCTTTTTCTTCGCTCATTACTAACATAGCTGATGCGCCATCAGATAGTGCTGAAGACGTACCGGCTGTTACTGAACCCGAAGCAGGGTTAAATACTGGGCGAAGCTGAGATAAACCTTCAACTGTTGTTTCAGGACGAATTACTTCATCATCTTCAACTAAAATTAAAGAACCATCTGCTGCATGACCTTCCATTGCTAAAATTTCGCGGCGGAAACGGCCTTCAACTGTTGCAGCATGTGCACGTTGATGTGAGCGATAAGCAAATTCATCTTGCTGCTGACGGCTGATACCGTGAATAGTCGCAAGGTATTCTGCTGTTAAACCCATAGAGCCAGACGCTTGTGCAATTGAAGTTGCTAAGCCTGGGTGAAAGTCGTTACCGTGAGTCATAGGAACGTGGCCCATGTGCTCAACACCACCAATTAGGTAAGTGTCGCCAGCGCCCGTCATAATGGCGCGTGCTGCGTCATGCAATGCTTGCATTGACGAACCACATAAGCGGTTAACTGTGGTTGCTGGTACTGAGTGTGGAATACCCGCAAGTAGTGATGCGTTACGTGCAACGTTAAAGCCTTGCTCTAATGTTTGCTGTACACAACCCCAATAAATGTCGTCGATTGATGCTGGATCAACCGCTGGGTTGCGTTCTAGTAAGCCCTTCATTAAATGAGCGCTTAAGTCTTCCGCACGCTTGTTTTTAAATACGCCGCCTTTTGAGCGACCCATTGGTGTGCGGATACAATCTACAATTACTGGATTATTCATGATATTAACCTTCCACCTTATAGAAAACACGGCCTTCTTCAGCCCATTTGCGAGTTTGCTCTGATACTTGGTAAATCGCACCTAGGTGAGCGTACTTGTCTGCTGCTGCAACAAAGTTAGCTAAACCAGTTTGATCTAAGTAACGGAACGCGCCGCCTCTAAATGGAGGGAAACCAACGCCGTAAACAAGTGCCATATCAGCTTCTTGTGGAGAAGCAACAATGCCTTCTTGTAAACAAAGAAGTACTTCGTTGATCATTGGAATCATACAACGGTCAATGATTTCTTGCTTATCGAATTCTTTTGGTGCATCAGTAATTGGCGCTAGTAGCTCAACGGCTGTTGCATCGCTTGATTTTTTAAGACGACCACGACGGTCTGTTTCGTACTTGTAAAAACCTGCTTTGTTCTTTTGACCAAAACGTTTTTCGTTAGCAAAAACAGTTACCGGATCTTTTTCTGCACGTGCCATACGCTCAGGGAAACCGTCCGCCATTACGCCAGTACAATGATAAGCCGTATCAATACCTACAACATCAAGTAGGTAAGCCGGACCCATAGGCCAGCCAAATACGTTTTCCATTACTTTATCTACTTTTGCAAAGTTAGCGCCTTCAACCACTAATTTGCTAAAGCCTGCAAAGTACGGGAATAAAACACGGTTTACAAAAAAGCCTGGGCAATCGTTTACAACAATAGGAGACTTGCCAAGTTTAAGGGCGTAATCAACGACTGCGTTAATTGTTTTGTCTGACGTTTTTGCACCACGGATAATTTCTACTAATGGCATTTTTGGCACTGGGTTGAAAAAGTGCATACCACAGAAGTTTTCTGGTTTATCAAGTGCTTCAGCAAGTAGGTCAATACAGATAGTCGACGTATTTGATGTAAGTACAGTGCCTTCTGGCATGTTCTTTTCAAGGTCTGCTAATACTGCTTGCTTAACTTTAGGGTTTTCTACAACGGCTTCAACAATAATGTTAGCGTCTTGTAGGTCTGCATCGTTAAGTGTTGGCTTAATTTTGCTTAGTGTTGCCAACATTTTTTCCATTGGCATGTGGCCACGCTTAACTTTTGCACCTAATAATTTAGACGCTTCACCCATACCTAAATCAAGCGCATCTTGTTGGATGTCTTTCATTATGATTGGTGTGCCTTTATAAGCAGACTGATATGCAATACCGCCGCCCATAATACCCGCGCCTAATACTGCAGCTTGTTTAATTTCTACATCGCTGTGCTTAGCAAGTTTGCGTGCTTTGCCTTTGATGAATTGGTCATTTAAGAAAATGCCCGTTTGCGCTGCCGCTTCGTTGGTACGCGCAAGTTTTGCAAAGTTAGCATTTTCGATTGCCATTGCTTCATCGCGAGTACAGTTTGCCGCTGCTTTAATAGTACGCACTGCCATAACCGGAGCAGGATAGTGGCCTTTGGTTTTACCCATTACCATACCTTCTGCCATAGCAAAGCTCATACCTTGCTCAACACGGTTTAATTTAAGTGGCTGTAGTTTTGCGTTGCGTTTTGCTTGCCAATCTAGCTTGCCTGCAATCGCTAACTCAAGTGTTGCTACACTTGACTCTAAAAGTTTGTCAGCACTAACTACTGCGTCAAACGCACCTACTTTAAGGGCGTCAGCTGCGCGGTTTTCAGCGCCAGAAGTGATCCACATCATGGCGTTATCTGCGCCAATGATACGTGGTAAGCGCACTGTGCCACCAAACCCAGGCATTATGCCAAGTTTAACTTCTGGTAGGCCCATTTTAGCGCTTTCGCTTGCAACACGATAATCGGTAGCAAGTGCCCACTCACATCCGCCGCCAAGTGCTAAGCCGTTTACAACGCTTAGAGTTGGGAATGGAAGATCTTCAATTGCATCAAAAACGTCAGTTGCGTTTTTGATCCACACGACTAAATCTTCTTCAGGTTTAGTAAATGTAGGTAAAAATTCGAAGATGTCGGCGCCAATAATAAAGTGGTCTTTATCACTGGTAAAAACCATGCCTTTGATATCAGAATTAGCAGCTAATTCTTTTAATGCTGCTGCACAATCTGAAAGAGTTTTTTGAGATAATGTGTTTACAGAACCTGCAACACAAAACTTAAACTCGGCGATGTTTTCCTTTAGGAAGCTAACTTCAAAGGAATCGCTTTTATATAACATTTTATTCTCCCTAGTTGACGAACTAAGACTGGTACGATGAGTTTGCATTTCAATCAGTGTGCTTGCTTTGAGTAGAAAATGCAACGAAAAATTTAACTCGGTTACAAACGACTGGTTAAAATATAGCTGGTTTGGTGCTAAGGTGGTGAAAAAGCTTTTATTCACTACTTTAATTTTTTATTAAAGGACATTATGAAAAAACAATTATTTAGTTTTTCGGCAGCTGCTTTTATTTTTCCTCTTTATTCTGCCGAGGCTAGCATCGATAACGACGCATTTTTAGATGCTGAAAAAAAAGTACGCAACGCAAGTTACCGCGAGTTTAAAAACGTAGTTAATAACCTAAACCACCCACTAAAACCGTATGTAGAAAAACATACTGGCAACGAAACCCGAGCATAAAATATCAAGCAGAAATAGAAGATTACTTAAATATATATCAGCATACGCCACTTGAATGGCCCGTTCGTAAAGTATGGCTGGAGTATCTTGAAAAAAATAATAGAAAAGCGGCGTATATTCGTAATTACCGCGACACCAGTAACGCTGAATACACCTGTACATATTTGGGGTATCAATTAGATTTAGGCGCCCCAGAAAAAGCCATTTTAAATCAGGTGACTGATTTATGGACGGTGGGAAAGTCGCAACCTAAGGAGTGCGATTCGTTATTCTCGTACTGGCGCAAAAAAAGGCTATATGAATTCCGATACTGTATGGCAACGAATTACACTTGCCGCGCAAGGCGGAACGCAAAGCCTACTACCTTATTTAAAAACACTTTTACCAAAAAATGAGCGTTACCTTGCTGACTTATATTTAAAGGTTCGCCGCGACCCAAGCGCTGCGGCGGGATTATATCGCTATAAAAATAAATCGCCTAAAGAGGGTGAAATTGCACTTTATGGTGTTAAGCGTCTAATTTGGCGCGACAAAGAACTAGCGCTGCGCGCATGGGAAAAAATAGAGCGTATGTTTAACTACAGCGATAAAGAAAAGGCAGATTTATACTACACCTTTGCTTTATCACTTGCTTCTAGCGGACATAAGCAAGCCAGTTTTTGGTTAAACAAAGTGCCAAAAGAGCGCCAAGACAACAAATTAATGCAATGGCAGCTTGGTAACATGCTTAAAACCCAAGATTGGGCAGGTATTGCTGCGTTTTTTACAGGCAAAGAAAATCTTAGTTTAGGCCAGCAATATTGGCTTGCGTATAGTTATGCAGAACGCGGTGACGATCAAACAGCTAAAAAAATGTGGCAAAGTATTGCGACTAACCGAGACTACTACGGTTTTTTAGCCGCTGCGCGTTTAGGTTTGCCGGTTGATCTAAATAATCAACCAAAAGTGGTGAGTGAGCAATTAATCGCAAAGGTGAGTAATGCCCCTGGTTTTAAACGTTCAAAAGCATTATATGAGTTAGATCGTGTTACTTCAGCGAGACGTGAATGGAATTACTTAACAAACACTTCAAATGAAGAAGAAAAGCTTGCAGCCTCTGTTTTATCTACCAATTTGGGATGGCACGACAGCACGATATTCACACTCGCAAAAATAAAAGCCTGGGATAATGTTGAACAACGTTTTCCATTTGCTTTTCAAGACATATTTGAGCGCTACAGCAAGCGTAATAAAATAGATGTAGCTTGGAGTATTGCTATTGCAAGGCGTGAAAGCTCATTTGCTCCTGACGCGCGATCAAGTGCTAATGCTCGAGGTTTAATGCAATTACTGCCAAGTACTGCTAAGTATGTAAATAAAGGCAGTGTGTCTAATAGTCGATTATATCAACCTAAAACAAATATTAGGCTAGGTACCAGTTATTTACGTTACTTGAAAAAGAAAAATCATGGTAACGAGATACTTGCTACAGCATCTTATAACGCAGGCTACCATCGTATAAAACGTTGGGTGCCTGATGATGCAATGCCAGCAGAGTTATGGATAGAGCTTATTCCGTATAGAGAAACACGCGATTATGTCAAAAATGTATTTGCTTACAGGCAGGTATATCATACTCGTATGGGCCGAGAGGGTAATTTACTGGCTCCCATACTGGAAATGAAAATAGGCGGTTAGTAAACATAAGTTTAAATAAGGGGGATTGTGCTCACAGTGGGCCATCCCCCTTTTTTGAGCGTAATAGCTATAAGTGGTAGACTCAAAGCAAGTTAAATTTAACAGATGGATTAACAATGGATAAATTAGCCGTTTTATACGCCGAACATATTGCAACACTGCAGCAGCGTACTCGTACAATTTGCGAAAGCGAAGGGTTAGAAGGATTAGTTATTCACTCTGGCCAAGCAAAGCGCCAATTTTTAGACGACATGTATTACCCGTTTAAAGTTAATCCTCACTTTAAAGCTTGGTTACCTGTTATTGATAATCCACATTGCTGGATTGTTGTTAATGGTAGCGACAAACCTAAGCTTATTTTTTATCGTCCTGTTGATTTTTGGCATAAAGTACCTGACGAACCACGTGATTTTTGGGCTGAGTATTTTGATATAGAACTATTGTTACAACCCGATCAGGTTGAAAAGCTACTTCCTTATGACAAAGCAAAGTACGCTTACATGGGCGAATACATAGAAGTAGCTCAAGCACTTGGCTTTAGCATAATGAACCCAGAGCCCGTGCTTAACTATTTACACTTTAATAGAGCATACAAAACGCAGTATGAACTTGAGTGTTTACGTAATGCTAACCGCATAGCGGTTGATGGCCATAAAGCTGCACGCGACACTTTTTTTAATGGTGGTAGTGAGTTTGATATTCAACAAGCGTACCTTATGGCTACACGCCAAAGCGAAAACGAAATGCCGTATGGCAATATAGTGGCGCTTAACGAAAACTGCGCTATTTTGCATTACACTCATTTTGAGCCAAACGCACCGCAAACGCATAACTCATTTTTAATTGATGCTGGCGCAAACTTTAACGGCTACGCCGCAGATATAACGCGTACTTATGACTTCAAAATGCAGGGTGAATTTGCTGAGCTAGTTAATACAATGACGACGACGCAAATCGAATTAGGCAAAGGATTAAAGCCAGGTATGCTTTACGGCGACTTACATGTTGAGTGTCATAACCGCATAGCGCAAATTCTTAGCGACTTTAATATAGTTAACTTACCGGCTGCAGATATTGTAGAGCGTAAAATCACCTCTACTTTCTTTCCGCATGGTTTAGGGCATCACCTTGGTTTACAAGTACACGATGTGGGCGGCTTTATGAGTGACGACAAAGGTACTCATCAAGCATCTCCAGAAGGGCATCCATTTTTACGTTGTACACGTATGATAGAGAAAAATCAGGTGTTTACTATTGAACCTGGCTTGTACTTTATTGATTCGTTGTTAGGTGATTTAGCGCAAACCGACAACAAGCAATACATCAACTGGGATAAGGTTGAAGCGTTTAAACCTTATGGAGGTATTCGTATTGAAGATAACATTATTGTGCACGATGATAGTTTAGAAAATATGACGCGCGACTTACACTTAGATTAAGTGATAAGTTAGCAAGAGAAGGGGCCTAATGGCCCCATTTTTTTGGTTAAGTAAAATATGTCAGAATATAAATACCCAGCCGGTGCTGTGTTTCACCAAGAAGAAATTAAAAAAAGCACGTTTATTGTGCATATTGCACACACTCCCGATTTAGCCGCAGCTAAAGCTTTTATTAAAAGTATTGAAGATAAATACAGCGATGCTCGGCATAATTGTTGGGCCCATGTGGCAGGTAACCCCGGTGGCAGCCACGTGTATGGTTTTTCAGATGATGGTGAACCCAATGGTACGGCCGGCAAACCAATGTTAAATGTGCTGGTGGGATCGGGACTTGGTGAAGTTACTGCCGTGGTGACCCGGTATTTTGGAGGGATTAAACTTGGAACTGGCGGGTTAGTACGAGCTTATGGCGGGTCGTTAAATAATGCATTAGCCAAATTAGACACCGTACTTAAAGTTCCAAGTGTTGAGCTAATTGGCAGTAGTGAATACAGTATGCAAGGCGCAATTGAGCAGCTACTTAAAACGCACTACCAAGTGCTCAACATTGAAAAGCAATTTACTGCTAATATTGATTGGGTGATCACCATTGATAGCCGCCAAGCACAGCAAGCAATTAAAGATATTTTTGATTTAAGTCACGGCGCAGTTGAGTTAACTATTAAAGAGTAATAACCTACACAAGTTGCATATAATGCATATTCATTCTATTTAACCAGGCTAACGCAATTGAGCCTGAATTTACTAATAATAAAAGCGATTAGCTAAATGCAATTTCGTACCATCATAAAAATTCTTGGGCAACTTGTTGCGCTGTTTAGTATTACCATGGTGCCACCTGCTGTGGTGTCTTTAATTTATAAAGATGGTGGTGGTGTTCCTTTTGTTTTAGCGTTTATTTTCAGTATTATTATTGGCTTAATAGCGTATTACCCAAACCGACATGAAAACGGGGATTTAAAAGCGCGTGAAGGCTTTTTAATTGTGGTTTTGTTTTGGTTGGTACTGGGGGCATTCGCATCCTTGCCTCTTATCTTTTTACAAGAACCTAACTTATCCCTTGCTGATGCGGTGTTTGAAGCCTTTTCGGGTTTAACAACCACAGGCGCTACGGTGCTGACGGGGATTGAATATTTACCTAAGTCAGTGCTGTTTTATCGCCAGCAATTACAGTGGTTTGGCGGTATGGGGATCATTGTATTAGCTGTTGCAATACTGCCCATGCTAGGTGTTGGTGGAATGCAGTTGTATCGTGCTGAAATCCCCGGCCCAGTAAAAGATTCAAAAATGACCCCTCGCATAGCCGATACCGCAAAGCACCTTTGGTATATTTATGTGTCGTTAACCATTGCCTGTATGTTGGCGTATTGGGCGGCGGGAATGGACTGGTTTGATGCCATTTGTCATGCGTTTTCTACCGTCGCCATTGGTGGGTTTTCGACTTATGATGCTTCTATGGGCCATTTCGACAGCCCGGTTATTAACTTTATTTGTGTATTCTTTTTAATCATTGCCGCTATTAACTTCTCCTTGCACTACGCTGCGGTGGCAAGCCGGAACGTGCAGGTCTACATTCGCGACCCCGAGTTTAAAGTATTTTTATGCATTCAATTGGCGCTGGTGGTTATTTGTTTTACTGTGTTGTCGTCGAACGAGATATACGCCAATGGTGATGAAACCCTTGACCAAGCACTATTTCAAGCGGTATCAATGAGTACAACGGCGGGTTTTGCTACCGATAACTTTTCAACATGGCCGCTGTTTTTACCTATTTTATTAATATTTTCGAGCTTTATTGGTGGTTGTGCAGGGTCTACTGGGGGCGGTATGAAAGTGGTGCGCGTGTTTTTACTTTACCTGCAAGGCGTACGTGAGCTAAACCGCCTAGTGCACCCTCGTGCTATTTATTCAATCAAACTTGGCCGTAAAGCATTGCCCGATAAGGTTGTAGAAGCTGTATGGGGGTTCTTCTCTGCCTATGCCTTAGTATTTATTATTATTATGCTGGCGCTTATGGGCACGGGAATGGATAATATTACGGCGTTTTCGGCCACGGCAGCGTGTTTAAATAACTTAGGCCCAGGGTTGGGTGATGTTGCGTCGCATTATGGTGCAATAACCGACGGCGCTAAATGGTTGCTGACTATTGCAATGGTATTTGGCCGACTAGAAATTTTTACTTTGCTTGTGTTATTTACGCCTACGTTTTGGCGCGGATAAAACACAACGTTTTACTACTATGTTTATGGAATGGATATGCCAGCAACACATGCAGATAAATTAAATAATATACCGGTTGGCAGTTTAGTTGACTTAGAAATATTAACACCCACTAGCAGTAAGCGCGTGAAAACAGAAATGGTAGGCTTGCTTGATGAAAAGTTTATTATTTTAAACTTCCCTACAGCCAAACGTTTACCGGGTGGAAATGATTACTTACGAGATGGCGTCACCGTCGTTGTAAGAGCATTAATAGAGGGTGACGATGGACAAATAATTGCGTTTAGACAGCAAATTAAATCTATTGCATCACACCCCGTTAGGCTGATTTTTATAAACTACCCCAAGCAAGTTCAGCTATTTAGTTTACGTTCGCAAACACGTATTCCAACTCTATTACCTGCAAAACTTAAACTCAGTGATGACAAGGTACTCGATGGTGTTATAAAAGATATTTCGCTAACGGGGGCTATGTTTGATGTAAAAACTGACGCAGATCTAGAAAGCATCAAAGACTCACAATGCACTGTGGTATTAGGTAGTAATAGCAAAGGCTTTGAAGGCGAAGTGTGCAGCGTGAAAGATCATAATACAGGCGTGCGTTGCGGTATTAAGTTATTAGCCAGTAAAGAAGAGATGAAAGCTTTTATGAAAGAGCACTTTATTGACCCCGCTATGATAGAACTTGATGCCGATTAGGTTTTAATGTCGCTATTTTGCAACAAAATAGCGACTTTTTACTTTATGAACGAAAATAAATTACCAACCACTAAATTATTATTTTTTATTAAATAAAAGCAGAGATATAGCATTCAAATTTTTTATATTTTATTTTATTTTTACACCTTGTTCAGTTTAAAACTTCCTGCTCAATACCTAATTACACCTTGATCATTTAAATAACTTCGCTTTGTGGTTTTTTACATTAAACCTAAATGTCTGATTTTTAATAACTTATAGTTTTTAATTAAACCAGCGTTGCTAAATAGCTACAAAAATAATGCTTAAATTTGCACTTTTTTCAGTATTTAACACGTAAGGCACTGAAAAATATAAACTAATAAATATTGGCATTTAAGTTGTAATAGTCTGGTTGTACTAATCGAAAAACGTGATTAACAGTAAGTACCAATCACTCACATACAACTTGAAGGATACATACTATGAAACGCATTAATAAAACATTAGCACTTATCGCACTCGCTTCTTCGTCAGCCGCTTTTGCAGGCTCTGACTTTAATACACTCGATGTAGACGGTAATGGTGCAATTAGCCAAGCCGAAGCATCAGTTGATGCAAAATTAATGAGCATGTTCTCAGAGCTCGATACAGACCAAAATGGTGAGTTATCAAAAGAAGAGTTTTCAAAAGCCTAAATTCAGTAAATGGAATCCTGAGTTGCCAAAGACAACCTAAGTAGGCAAGGGAGCTTACGAAAAAGGATAACAAGGAAGTGAAACCATTTTAAAAGGCAATAAGCCCATTTTTTTGATAGAACATTAAGTATGAAGGATTAAGTTATGAAACATTTAAATAAAGCATTAGCACTTATTGCATTAGCGTCTTCTTCAGCTGCGTTTGCAGCATCAGATTTTGACAGTTTAGATACCGACAGCAGTGGAGCAATTAGCCCAAGTGAAGCGGCAATAGACACCGATTTAATGGCTGAGTTTACAGAGCTAGATACAGATGGTAACGGTGAGCTGTCTAAAGACGAGTTTGCAAAATTTTAAAGTTAACCGGTATTGGTTTAGCTATTTTTCACAGACAGGGATCTTAGAAAAGGATTTCTCATTTTACTAGGAACATCACTATGAAAACATTAAATACGACACTTGCGGTTTTAGTTTTAGCGTCTTCTTCAGCAGCTTATGCAGCGGTAGACTTTGCATCGTTTGATAGCAACAGTGACGGTGTTATCAGCATGGAAGAAGCTCAAGTAAACTCACAACTAGTGAAAATTTTTAAAGATTTAGACACAGATGGAAATGGTGAGCTTTCTAAAGAAGAATTTGCCAAAGTACAGTAGCATTGATAAGCCCCAATCATACTCCACTAAAGCCGCCATTTTCAGCGGCTTTTTTGTTTGATGCGTTATAAAAATATAGCACTTACTTGGAAGAGCTTTTCTACTACGTTGATATGTTTTTTATCAATTAAAAACATAATCACGTGATCGCCCGACATAATAATGGTGTCGTCGTGGGCAATGAGTACATCGTCGTTACGCACAATGGCCCCAATAGTTGTTCCGGCTGGTAGTTTTATATCGGCAATTGCACGGCCAACTACTTTGGAGGTATTTTCATCGCCATGAGCAACTGCCTCAATAGCCTCTGCAGCCCCTTTACGCAATGAATACACGTTAACAATATCACCTCGACGTACATGGGTTAACAATGCAGAAATTGTTGCCTGTTGCGGCGATATGGCAATGTCTATTTCGCCACCTTGTACTAGGTCTACATACGCACCACGTTGAATAAGCACCATGGTTTTTTGCGCGCCCATGCGTTTGGCAAGCATGGCCGACATAATATTGGCTTCATCGTCGTTGGTAACGGCAATAAACACATCCACTTGTTCGATATGTTCTTCAGAAAGAAGTTCTTGATCGGAGGCGTCGCCACAAAATACTACCGTGTTGTCGAGCATTTCTGAAAGCTGTTCAGCACGTTCTTTACTGCGCTCTATTAGCTTAACGGTGTGATTTTTTTCAAGAGAGCGAGCAAGGCCTGCACCAATGTTACCGCCACCAGCAATCATTATTTTTTTGTATGAACGCTCAAGCTTCTGCAGTTCGTTCATTACGGCGCGTATATGTTTGGTTGCCGCAATGAAGAACACTTCATCGTCGGCTTCAATAACGGTTGTACCGAGCGGTTTAATGGCTTTGCCTTGACGGTAAATAGCTGCAACGCGAGTTTCTACATTGGGTATATGCTCTTTTAATGCAGATAAGGCATAGCCCACTAATAAACCACCGTAATAGGCTTTTACTGCAACTAGCGAGAGCATACCATCGGCAAACTGCAATACTTGCAATGCGCCAGGGTAGTCAATTAAGCGGCGTATATACTTAGTAACTAACGCTTCTGGGGCAATGTAATGGTCGATTGGTAAATCATCGTTTTGGAAAAGTTTTTCACGGTATTTTAAATACTGCTCAGAGCGAATTCGAGCAATTTTAGTGGGTGTATTAAAAATACTATACGCCACTTGGCACGCCACCATGTTTACTTCATCTGAGCTGGTTACCGCAATAATCATATCGGCATCGTCTGCGCCGGCGCGGCGCAAAACATCAGGGTGAGCACTGTGGCCCATTACACCTTGAAGGTCGTATTTATCTTGCAGTTCGCGTATACGATTACCGTCAATGTCTACTACGGTAATTTCGTTTTGTTCGCCTACTAAGTTTTCAGCTAGCGTGGCGCCAACCTGTCCAGCACCGAGTATGATTATTTTCATTATTTACCAGTGTATTAAGTAGTAATAAAAAGCCATTTTTAAATTTAAAAATGGCTTGTTGTACGCGTTATTAAGCCCTGTTTAACTAGGCTTTTTTAACCATTTTAGCGTAATAAAAACCATCACTTTCACCCGGAAGTAGCTGTAAACCCGGTATGGTGAGGGTGTCTTTATCATGAAGTGGAATATGCTCTACGTCATCGTTATTAGCTAAAAATTTAGCAACTTGTTGTTGGTTTTCTTTTGGAAGAACCGAACATGTTGCATATACCAATGTACCACCAGGCTTGAGTAGAGGCCAAATGCTATTGAGTATATCGCCTTGTAGTGCGGCTAAGTCTTCAATGTCGGATGCACGGCGTAGCCATTTTATATCAGGGTGGCGACGAATAACGCCGGTTGCTGAACAAGGCACGTCTAATAAAATACGATCGAACTGTTCATCGTCCCACCATGTGTGCGGTTGCGATGCATCACCACATTGTAGGTCGGCACCTAAACCTATACGGGTTAAGTTTTGCTTTACGCGTTCAAGGCGAGTGGCATCGCTATCAAGTGCAAGTACGTCGGCGTCGGCAAGCTCTAATATATGGCATGTTTTACCGCCGGGTGCTGCACAGGCATCTAAAATAACGTCATCATCTTTTGGCTCTAAAAAGCGAGCAGCTAATTGCGCTGCTGCATCTTGCACTGAACAAGCACCCGTATCAAACTCAGGAAGTGAAAAAACATCACGCGGCTTGGCTAGTTTAATCCCGTCTATAAAGTTTGGGTTTAATGTATGTTCTATATCGTTAGCCGTTAGCATATCACTGTATTCTTGCGTGCTAAATTGTGATTGATTTACACGTAACCACATTGGCGCTTGTTGCTGGTTTTCTTCAAGTATGGCTTCCCAGTTTTCTGGGTAGGCTTCTTTTACCTGTTTAATAAACCAATTGGGGTGGTTGTATAAACACACTGGAATAAGCTTTGCTTTTTCTTCAAGCTCTGCTTGCTGGCGTTGAAAGCTACGTAAAATAGCATTTATTAACCCTTTTAATCCTAGTGCACGCATTTGACCCAGTGCATTTACGGTCTCGCTTATTGCTGCATGCGGTGGAACGCGCATGTGCTGCAATTGATAAATACCTACGTAGAGTAAAAACTGAAAAATTCTGCGTTTACCTTTTAATGGGCTTTCTACTAAATGTTGGCAGTAGTTTTCAAGGCTAGGTAAGTAGCGTAATACGCCATAACAAATTTGCTGTAACAGTGCTTTGTCTTTTGGTGGTAAACCTTGGCTTGCAAATGGTAGTTCTTGATTAAGCGAAGCGCCTTTATCAACCACGTTATATAAAGTCTCTGCGGCTAGCGCTCGTACGTTTTGTACTTTATTCATTATTTTCGCCTAATAGTGTGCCAGGGCTAACCCAGTCACTGCGACCATTTAAAAAGTCGCTAATTGCCATTGGTTTTTTACCTTGCGGTTGTAACTGAGTAATACTTAAAGCGTGTTCACCACAGGCAACCACAACACCGTTTTTATCACTTGTTAAAATTTCGCCTGGCTTACCTGATTGATCAACTACTTTAGCTTGGTATATTTTTACGGTTTGCTCGCCCATTTGGGTAAAACACACTGGCCAAGGATTAAAAGAGCGAATATTACGCTCTATTTGCACGGCGCTCATAGACCAATCTATATTTGCTTCTTCTTTAGAGAGTTTTTTAGCGTAGTTAGCTAGCTCATCATTTTGAGGCTCAGGGGTAATGTCGTCATTAGCTAACTTATTAACGGTGTCGATTAATGCACTAGGACCTAACTCTGCTAGTTTGTTATATAAACTGGCACTGGTTTCTGTGTCACTAATAGGGCAGCGGCTAATATGCAGCATGTCGCCGGTATCTAAGCCCTCATCCATTTGCATTATGGTTACGCCCGTTTCCTCGTCACCCGCCCAAATTGCACGTTGAATAGGCGCAGCACCACGCCAGCGAGGTAGTATAGAACCATGCACGTTTAAGCAGCCTAAGCGTGGCGCATTTAAAATAGCTTTGGGTAAAATTAAGCCATAGGCCACCACAATCATTATGTCGGCGTTTAAAGCGGTGAGCTCTGCAAGTGCCTCATCATTTTTTAATGACTGAGGCTGAAAAACAGGCAAGTCATTTTCAAGTGCTAGCGCTTTAACTTCGCTCGCTTTTAATTTTTTACCACGACCTGCTGGGCGATCTGGTTGACTATATACGCCCACAATTTCATGTTCGCTATTTATTAGCGCTTGTAAATGGCGTGCGGCAAAATCCGGCGTACCGGCAAATATTATGCGTAATGGTTGGATCACTGAGTTTTCCTAAGGTACTGATTACTGTGCTGCAAACTTAGCTTCTTTTTCAAGTTTTTTACGAATACGTTGGCGCTTTAATGGAGATAAGTAATCAATAAATAGCTTGCCTTGAAGGTGGTCTAGTTCGTGTTGAATACAAATAGCTAATAGCTCATCTGCGTCTAACACAAACTCTTCACCGTTTTCGTTTAGTGCGGCCACAGTCACTGTTTCTGCTCGGTCTACTTTTGCGTACGAGTTAGGCACTGACAAACAGCCTTCTTCGCTAATCGTTGACCCATCTTTTTTAATGATTTGCGGGTTAATTAATACCAGTGGTTCGTCACGCTCTTCAGAGACATCAATAACCACAATACGCTGGTGGATATTTACTTGTGTTGCTGCTAAACCAATGCCATTTTCGTCGTACATGGTTTCGAGCATGTCTTTTACAATTTGGCGAACTTGGTCGTCAACGTCTGCAACATCTTTTGCTATTGTACGTAAACGCTCATCTGGAAATCTTAAAACTTCTAACCTAGCCATTAGTTACCTTTTTCACTTGTGCTTAATTTAGGGTATTGTATGCTCTTATTTTAGCCATTCACGTTCACCTTTAACAGGTTTTGGGCAATAATAATGAAAAAACAATACAAGGAAGCTCAATGAAATTTCCGTTAGTTGCAATCATACTGGCACTAAGCACCTCTTTTGGGGCGATTGCTGATGTGCTAAAAATAAAAAAAGATGCACCAAAACAGTATGTTGTAAAAAAAGGTGATACGTTGTGGGATATATCTGGCATTTATTTAGACGAGCCATGGTTGTGGCCAGAACTATGGCAAATGAACCCGCAAATCGATAACCCTCACCTAATTTATCCGGGTGATGCATTGGCACTTATATACGATGCTGACGGAAATCCACGTTTAGTTATTAATAAAGCGTACCGAAAGCTGTCACCTCAAGGACGTATTACCCCAAAAGGGTTGAATGCAATTACCACCTTACCTTTGCAAATGATTAAACCTTATTTAAGTTACGAGCAAGCGATTAACAGCGACGATATAAAAAATATGCCGTATGTGTTAGGTGCTAACGAAAACACAAAAACACAAACGTTAGGCCATATTTTATACGTTAAAGGTGACTTAAAAGTACATGGTGCTTATGCGATTTACAACGAGGGTGAACCCTACAGAGATTTAAACACAGGCGAAGTATTAGCAACGCGTGCATCGTACGTTGGCATGGCGCGAGCGTTTAGGAGTGGCGATGAAAGTAATGGTGTGCCGTCGTCATTACGTGTTGAGTCAGTAAAACGAGAAATTAAACAAGGTGATTTTTTAATGCCAGCAATGGAGGGGCAGTTGCTGCCAGCCTATTTTGATATTCACCGCCCACTAGAGCCAGTTGAAGGGCAAGTTATAGCGTCTCCTCGCCAAGTAAGAGAATTCAGCACGATGGATGTTGTAGTGCTAAACTTAGGCAGCGAGCAAAATATTGAACCAGGTCATGTTTTAGATTTAGAGCGTGAGTCACCTACGGTTATTGATGGCCCTCGTGGTCCTCGTTACCCAGAGGATTCAAGTAAATTTGAAAAACTGTTATCTGATGCAAGTCAGTTGTTTAGTAATAAAGCTGACGAAGATAATACAACATGGAAAATGCCTAAAGAAAAAGTAGGCGAGTTAATTGTATTCAAAGTGTATGACAAAGTAAGTTATGCATTAATAACAAAAAACCAGCACCCAATTCGCGTTGGAGATATTGCAGTTATTCATTAAGAAGTAGCGAGTCGGTGCTCTAGGAGAGAGCATGGATCAGTCATCAGGCAAGTTAGCTCACTGGCTTGCCTTTTATATGTGTAAGGGATTAGGCACAAAAACCTTATTAGCCCTATCTAAACACCACCCACTTGAGTCATTGTTTGACTTACCCCACGCTAAATTACACGAGTTAGGGTTAACGGCTAATCAGGCCAGTAATTTACTCAATACAGATTGGCAAAAAGTACAGCATTATGAGCGGCTTGTTGCAGAGCATAATATTGAAGTTATTTGTTTTTTTGATACACGTTACCCAGATTCACTAAAACACATAGCTAGCGCACCTTTATTACTATTTTGTAAGGGCGATGTGTCTTTGCTTTCTAGCTCGCAAATAGCCATTGTTGGTAGCCGTAACGCCACCCCTACAGGGCTTGAAATAGCTTCCGAGTTTGCCTACGAATTAACAAAGGCTGGTATTACTGTGACATCGGGCATGGCTAGAGGAATAGATGGCGCAGCACATAAAGGTGCTTTAGCAGGGAGTGGTAAAACTATCGCGGTATTAGGCACGGGTGTTGATATTTACTACCCTAAACGCCATAAACTATTAACAGAACAAGTACTCAATAGTGGTTTATTAATTAGTGAGTTTTTACCCGGAACCGCCGCTAACGCACATAATTTCCCTCGTCGAAATAGGATTATTTCGGGCTTATCTTTAGGTGTATTAATTGTTGAAGCTGAAATTAAAAGCGGCTCATTAATTACTGTGCGTTATGCGCTTGAACAAAATAAAGAGGTGTTTGCAGTACCAGGCTCTATTAAAAACCCGCTTGCACAAGCCAGCCACTTTTTAATTAAGCAAGGTGCTAAACTTGTTGAAAATGTGACAGATATTTTAGATGAAGTGAGCTTTTCTTATCAAAGCGGTCTATATAGTAAAGAAGAAACGCTTCAGCAAAGTAGTGATTGTGAAGTTTTAAACAGTATTGGGTTTGAGGTAACAACTGTTGACGATATTGTACGCCGTGTTCAATGGCCAATAGATAAAGTACTGGCAAGGTTGCTTGATTTAGAGTTAGACGATCAAATTGAACGCATTTTAGATGGTTATATTAGGCTTAGCGTAGGAAGGTAGCATGTTCGATATTCTTATGTATCTATTTGAAAATTACATTCATAGCGAAGCTGACATTTTTGCTGAGCAAAATGAATTAACCGACGAGTTAGTTCGTGCAGGCTTTAATAAACCAGAAATATTTAAAGCCTTAAATTGGCTAGAACAGTTAGCCGATTTACAACACAGCGATGAATCTCCTTATTTAATCGCTAACCCAGGGCGCGCTATTCGTATATTTACAGAAAGCGAATGCGATATGCTAAACGTTGAGTGTCGTGGTTTTTTAATGTTTGTTGAGCAAATCGGGGTTATTAACAGTATTACCCGTGAAATGGTTATGGATAAGCTCGCAGCACTTGATAAGCCAGCGATTAGCTTAGATGATTTAAAGTGGATAGTGCTTATGGTGTTATTTAATGTCCCCGGTTCTGAAGAGGCATACGAGCAAATGGAAGACTTAATTTTTGATGAGCCCACCGAGTTATTGCATTAATACCTTATGAATTTATTTATATAACCCAAATTACTCGAGATGAAGCGCATAGCATAGCTTGTATCTTTAAGTGGTTTGGGTATATTAGGCGAAAATTCACTTACCTCTTAGGAACACTATGAGTAAAATCGACCATTCGCTTTTTTCGGCGAATAAGCACGCCTTAGAAAAAGAATACGAAGTATGCCCACAGTGTGGTTCAGAGTTAGTGATCCGCAACAGTAAGTCAGGCCCTTTTTTGGGGTGTGCAAGTTACCCTCAATGTGACTTTATTAGGCCATTAGTACACCACGAAAGTAACGAAATAAAAGTACTTGAAGATTCCTCTTGCCCTCAATGCAGCAAACCGCTGGTTGTTAAAAATGGCCGTTACGGTATGTTTATTGGTTGTACGGGGTACCCTGATTGCCATTATATTGCAAACGACAACGAGCAAAAGGAACAAGAGGCTACGTTACCAGCATGCCCAAAATGCAAAAAAGGCCACTTAGTTGCTCGCAGTAATAAGTTTGGTAAAGTATTTTATTCATGCGACAGCTACCCAAGCTGTAAATACACGCTTAATAATAAACCTGTAGAGCAGCCATGCCCAAAATGTGATTGGCCCATCGTCATAGAAAGACACATGGCAAATGGTACACTACTGCAATGCCCGCAAAAAAGTTGCATGCATAAGCTTACTCAATAACGTTTAACATTTTTGGAGACCACCTTGTCAGAACTTTCAAATACGCCTTCAGCACTTACATGTTTAAATGAAGGCGAAGTTATTGTTTATCCAACAGAGGCTGTGTTCGGCTTAGGATGTGACCCCGATAATCAGCATGCTGTTGAAAAATTATTGGCAATTAAGCAGCGACCAGTTGAAAAGGGCCTTATTTTAATTGCTGATAATTATGGGCAATTATTAAAGTATGTTGATGATGCTAAAGTACCTATGGACAAACGTGCAGACATATTTTCTAGTTGGCCTGCTGCTATTACGTGGGTTATGCCAGCGGCAAAAAGCACACCAAAATGGTTAACAGGGCAGTTTGATACCATTGCGGTTAGGGTAACAAATCACCCAACAGTTAAGCGCTTATGCCAAGAGTTTGGAAAGCCACTGGTATCAACCAGTGCAAATTTAACAGGCCAAGAAACAGTAATAAGCATTGAGCAAGCAAAGGAGCAATTTGCTGATCAAGTTGGCTTTTATGTTGATGAGCCGTTAGGTGGAAACACACAACCCAGCACAATAAAAGATGCCATGACCGGTAAAGTATTTAGAGGGTAATATGCAAAGCGAATTATTAGAACAAGTAAAAGCCTACTTTATGGCTTTGCAAGATACCATTTGCCAAGGGCTAGAAGCTGCAGATGGCAGTGCTAAATTTGTCGAAGATAGCTGGCAAAGAGCTGAAGGCGGTGGTGGCCGTACTCGAGTAACTACTGATGGTAACGTAATTGAGCAGGGGGGCGTAAATTACTCTCATGTATTTGGCGCATCCATGCCAGGTTCTGCAACCGCCCATAGGCCAGAGCTTGCAGGGCGTAGTTTTCATGCTTGTGGGGTTTCACTTGTTATTCATCCCAAAAACCCGCACGTACCAACAAGTCATGCCAACGTACGCTTTTTTATAGCCGAAAAAGAGGGCGAAGAGCCAATATGGTGGTTTGGTGGAGGTTTTGATTTAACCCCTTTTTACCCGGTATTTGAAGACGTACAGCATTGGCATCAAGTTGCACACGATATATGTGTGCCGTTTGGTAGTGATGTTTATTCAAAATACAAAACATGGTGCGATGAGTACTTTTACCTTAAACATCGTGATGAAACACGTGGGGTGGGTGGTTTATTTTTCGATGATTTAAATGAACTAGGCTTTGAGCAAAGCTTTGCATTTATGCAGTCAGTCGGCAATGGCTTTTTAGATGCCTATATTCCGATTATTGAACGTCGCAAAAACGATGAGTACACTGAACAGCAACGTGACTTTCAGCTCTACCGCCGTGGTCGTTACGTTGAGTTTAACTTAGTGTGGGATAGAGGCACATTATTTGGATTGCAAAGTGGCGGGCGAACAGAGTCTATTTTAATGTCGATGCCACCACTAGCGCGCTGGGAGTATAACTTTACACCAGCTGAAAACAGCCTTGAGGCAAACTTATATCAGTATTACTTGCGACCACAAGCTTGGCTTTCAAGTAAACCAGAAGAGCTAATAGCCCGAGAGTGGCAAATATAAACAATTTAAAAGACGCGAAAGCGTCTTTTTTATTGTTTATGATTAATGTTGGTTAATCATGTGGCTTGCTAGCTGAGCAAATGAGTTTTTAAGCCCTTCTCGAAGTAGTGGGTTGTCAATTTCAATATCAAGAGTTTTGTTCATACAATACATCCATTGATCCCGTAAGTTCTGGTCAATTAAAAATGGCATATGGCGTTTACGTAACATGGGCTGCCCATGATTTTGCTCAAATAGTGAAGGCCCACCTAACCAACCAGATAAAAACTCGAAAAAGACTTGGCGAATTCTATCTAATGGTTGAGGATGCATATCATATAACGGTTTAGCGTATTCATCTGAGGCCATAATGTCGTAGAATCGTTCAGAAATAGCGCGTGCACCTTTCTCTCCGCCAATGATTTCGTAAGGCGTTTTTTCAGGTGTAGGTGTTTGATCTACTTTCTTAGGCTTAGATTTAGAAAAAAGTCGTTTAATCATATTATTTATCATCGATTATAAGCAGCACTTAGCTGCAAAGAGGTTGTTTTAAAATGGACAAATATGCGGTTTTTGGAAATCCAATTAAACATTCAAAATCCCCCGCGATACATAAACAATTTGC
The DNA here is from genome assembly GCF_000241365.1 of Pseudoalteromonas sp. BSi20480. Classification (NCBI taxonomy): domain Bacteria; kingdom Pseudomonadati; phylum Pseudomonadota; class Gammaproteobacteria; order Alteromonadales; family Pseudoalteromonadaceae; genus Pseudoalteromonas; species Pseudoalteromonas sp. BSi20480. The sequence continues at coordinate 55,397 of NZ_BADX01000114.1, forward strand.
TATCTCGCTAGGTGAGCAAATCGACTATCGCGCAATATTAGCACCTATCGACAGCTTTGAAAAAACAGTATCGACATTTTTTGAGCAAGGTGGAAAAGGTGCGAACGTTACCATGCCATTTAAAGAGCAGGCGTTTGCAATGGCTGATGAACTTACACCGCTTGCTAAAATAGTCGGTGCAGTTAATACACTTAAAAAAAGAAACGATGGAACATTATTAGGAGATAACACCGACGGTGTTGGTTTTGTAAATGACCTCCTTGCTAACAAAGTTGTGATTACAAATAAGCGTATTTTAATAATTGGTGCTGGTGGTGCTGCAAGGGGGGTAATATTACCATTGCTTGAACAAAAACCCGCAGAAATTATTATTGTTAATCGTACCGCTCAAAAAGCAAAAGACTTAGCTCAGCTATTTGCTGAATACGGAAAAGTTTCAGGCTATGGGTTCGATGATTTACCAGTAAGCGATTACTCACTAATTGTAAACTCAACGTCTAGTAGCATGAATAACGAATTACCAGCCTTAGCTAAAAAGCACTTAACATGCTGTGATGTTGCATACGATATGTTTTATTCACTGACAAACACTATTTTTATGAACTGGGTTGCAGAGCATAATAACAATACTAAGCTTTTAGATGGTAGTGGTATGTTGGTAGGGCAGGCAGCACAAGCTTATTATGTTTGGCATAACAAAATGCCAGAAATTCTCCCCGTGGTTAAAGCACTTAAACAAGGCTCACTAAAATGAACCAAGCTGTACAATTTATAGATAGACTCGAGTTTAGAGAGCCTGATCATCAGTTAGTGTTTTTTGCTCAAGTGAGTGGCATGCTGGTGGAGTGTGTTATTGCGATAAGTAAACTTAAACTCACGGATGAAAGTCACGCTACAGATTATTTTGAAAAATACCGTTTTGAATACGAAGAACGTGCCGAGCAACTAATAGAAGAAGAAAGTTATAACTCGGCAGGTCAAATTGAAGTGGAATTAGTTAGCTTCAGCTAGATATTCATCTTTTAATTGGACATAGTTATCTGCCGATATCTTTAAGAAAGCGAGCTCCTGCTCAGTCAATGGACGGGCTTGCTTTGCTGGACTTCCTACATACAAATAGCCTGATTCCAGGCGCTTATTTGGTGGTACCAACGAGCCCCCACCAATAATAACATCATCTTCTACAATTACATTATCCATGACAATCGCACCCATACCCACGAGTATACGGTTACCAAGTACGCACCCATGTAGCATCACTTTGTGACCAACCGTTACATCATCGCCTATTATAAGAGGGTAACCATCTGGATTGCTTTTAGTTGCACGCGATAAATGTAATACACTGCCATCTTGAATATTAGAGCGCTCACCAATACGAATATGGTTAACATCGCCGCGAGCAGCAACTAAAGGCCATACACTGCTATCATCGCCTATAGTAATATCACCGACTAATACAGACGACTCGTCTATATAAACAGACTTATTAAACGCAGGGGTAATTCCTTTATAAGAACGTATTGCCATATATGCACCTTTAAATTAAACATATTAAGTGTATTAGTGTAGCAGTAGTGCTTATTTCAGTGCCAGTAAAGCCTATATTGTTTATAAAACTATCAGTTTTAAGGGCTTTCGTTCATATACTGACCGAACAGTGTTTTATTTTAGTTTTTCTTTGAAAAAGTACTTGCGTAAAAATCTGTTCTCCCTATAATGCGACCCCACTGAGACGGCAGGCGCCAACGCATAGCGAGGCAAGAGTTAATCAGAGAGTTAAGTAAAACTTCGGTTTTAAATTATCGTAAGAAAGTTTAAAACAAAGTATTGACTCGAAAAATAAAGGATGTATTATACGCATCCCTAGCGACAACGTCGCAACGTTCTTTAACAATATAAAGCAATCATCTGTGTGGGCACTCGTACAGATTGAGTTCTAACAGCCAAGCTTAGTTCGCTAAGTGAGGCAAACAAATTAGAGTCTCAATTGAAACTGAGTGACCAACAGGATAATTACTTAGGTAGTTATTCAGCACAGTCAATTCAATATCGAAAGATATTAAATAAATTCAGAATTCATTGAGCTGTCGAAAGACACAAAACTTTTTAATTGAAGAGTTTGATCATGGCTCAGATTGAACGCTGGCGGCAGGCCTAACACATGCAAGTCGAGCGGTAACAGAAAGTAGCTTGCTATTTTGCTGACGAGCGGCGGACGGGTGAGTAATGCTTGGGAACATACCTTGAGGTGGGGGACAACAGTTGGAAACGACTGCTAATACCGCATAATGTCTACGGACCAAAGGGGGCTTA
>NZ_BADX01000113.1:0-1255 GCF_000241365.1 Pseudoalteromonas sp. BSi20480
TAACACATATGAGCCTTAACTCTGTCAATAGGCATTAGTTTTCTTTTTGACCGTTTTTATAAATTGACGGTCAATTCTAAATCAATAAACAAATTCGTTTACTTCGTATGTCGATGCGGCTGTTAAGCAAGTAGCTTACGGCAAACACATATAGAGGCTCTCTTATTGCGATCTCATCGCAGCCAGCTTTTTCCCATATCCTTTTGGGGTTGCTGGGGCACTAGACATTCATCGGTTAACCTCATCATGGCACTATTCAAGGCGGCTGGTTTCATCATTATGATCCAGTTAGTTTCAGGCTCAAGTCAGGTGTAAGCGACTTTGTTTATTGTATTAATGCACGCGTACTGAGCGTCTAATCAAGACAAGTGGCTTAGGTCTGTAGGCATATAATCAGGTTAAACCTTGTTGGTTATTAACTCACCCAATTGATTGATGCTCAGCCTTATATCCAGTTAGATGTTCAGCTCACTCAATACCGTGACTAACTCTTTAAGAATTTTGCTTCATCGAATACCGTCTCTTTTTTAAGCATATAATAAACACAGCGACCAAGCTTATGCGCAAGCGCTGACAGTGCTTTGGCTTTACTCATTCGTTTTTGTAGTTTTTCGAGGTATTTGTTGGCGTTGTGATTGTGACGCAGCAGCAATACAGCGGCTTCGGAGAACGCCCATTTTAGATGTGCATTGCCAATTTTGTTGCCTTGGGTGCCATAGGTTTTGCCGGCAGACTCTGCTTTACATTTGACTAACCGACTATATGAAGCGAACTTTTGTACGCTTGAAAAGCGATTAATGTCACCAATCTCATAAATAATGGTAAGTGCGAGAATGCGGCCTATACCATTTATTGTTTGCAAGATATTAAGGTGAACAGGATTGTGTTGCTTGGCCATTTGTTCAATATAATGCTCTAAAGGCTTAAGCTCGCTGTGATAGCAATCGAGTATGGCCATATTTAAATTAATGGATCGTTGCACAACGGGGTCAGGGAAGTAGTAGCGCATCTTTTCTCTGTCGCAGACGTTCTTTAAATTCACGTTGTGGGCAGGTAAATTGTACTGGCTGGCGGTATTGGCGACATGGGCTTTTAAATCAGCCCCGTGGCGAACAATTTTAGTTCTTCGGCGTAATAAGTCGCGCGTAGCACGCATATCTTTGTCATACACATAAGCAAGTGGAAAGTTCCCCCCACGGATGAGTTTGGCAATTTTATATGAATCTATTTTATCGTTTTTGGCTTTACCGCCATG
>NZ_BADX01000112.1:0-283 GCF_000241365.1 Pseudoalteromonas sp. BSi20480
GAAGCCCCCTTTGGTCCGTAGACATTATGCGGTATTAGCAGTCGTTTCCAACTGTTGTCCCCCACCTCAAGGCATGTTCCCAAGCATTACTCACCCGTCCGCCGCTCGTCAGCAAAGTAGCAAGCTACTTTCTGTTACCGCTCGACTTGCATGTGTTAGGCCTGCCGCCAGCGTTCAATCTGAGCCATGATCAAACTCTTCAATTAAAAAGTTTTGTGTCTTTCGACAGCTCAATGAATTCTGAATTTATTTAATATCTTTCGATATTGAATTGACTGTGCTG
>NZ_BADX01000111.1:0-1636 GCF_000241365.1 Pseudoalteromonas sp. BSi20480
CCCCCTGTGTCAGGATAGTTGTCGCCTCTAACATTTAGCAGAGGCAAATAAAATGAAACGTCAATTTACACAAGAGTTTAAAGTTCAAGCTGTTGAAAAAGCATTATCTCAATGTGATGATGTTCGCTTAGAAGATATTGCAGATGACTTAGGTGTCGGTTATTCAACGTTACAACGTTGGATAGCACTGGCAAAAAAGCATCAACTTGAAATACACCAGACGGGTAGCCAAATGACAGCAGAAAAACGACCACAAGACTGGAGTTTAGAAGAAAGACTCAACGCAGTAATTGAGTGTGGAAGTTTAGATGAAGCCGCCATAAATGAATACTGCCGTAATATAGGGCTTTATCCGCATCATATTCAGCAATGGAAGAAAGACTTAGTAACACCACCTTCAAATAAAACAGTAAAGTCAGACAGTAAACAGCTTAAGCAAGAAATAAAGCAACTGCAAAAAGAACTGAATCGCAAAGATAAGGCCTTAGCTGAAACTGCCGCTCTACTTGTACTCAAAAAAAAAGCGGATGCACTTTGGGGTTTCAACGAGGACGATTAACAACAGCGACTGAGCGACATGAATTAATAACGCTTATCACAAACGCACAGGCTTCAGGGGCAAGGAAAGAAAAGGCATGTGAGTTACTTGGACTGACACTAAGAACCGTTCAGCGGTGGATTGAAGCAGACGATATGACTGACAAACGGACGAGTACGAAAAAACAGCCGCCTAACCGTCTCACAGAGTTAGAGCGGCAGCGCATTATTAATACGGCTAATTCAGCCGAATATGGGCATTTACCGGCCAGTAAAATAGTCCCTAAGCTGCTTGATAAGGGCATATGGATAGCGTCTGAAAGTTCGTTTTATCGTGTCATGAAGGCACATAACTTATTAACGCATAGAGAAAAAGTAAAGCCAGCTAAGCCGATAAAAAAGCCAAGAGTATTGAAAGCAGTGCGTGCAAATGAAGTCTACACTTGGGATATCACCTATTTACCAACGAGCGTAAAAGGGCAATTTTTATACTTATATTTAGTGATGGACATTTTTAGTCGAAAGGTTGTTGGCTGGCAAGTTTACGACTCACAGTTAAGTGAATTAGCCGCAGATTTAATGAAGGATATTTGCAGTCGGGAGCAAATAAAGCGCGAGCAAGTTACGTTACACTCAGATAATGGCAGCCCAATGAAAGGCGCGACATTACTGGCAACATTACAGGAGTTAGGGATTGTGCCATCATTTAGTCGACCGTCAGTAAGTAATGACAATCCATACTCTGAGTCGTTATTTAAAACGTTAAAGTATCGCCCAGAATACCCAGAAAAGCCATTTGAAGATATAAGCGCAGCAAGAGAATGGGTAAGTGGGTTCGTTGATTGGTACAATAATGAGCACCTACACAGTGGTATAAAATTTGTGACGCCAAACCAACGTCATTCAGGTTTAGATAAAGAAATATTAGCTAAGCGTCAGCAGGTAAACGACGCAGCTAAATTGAATAACCCAAGCCGTTGGTCAGGGAAGTCACGAGACTGGTCAATGATAAATGAAGTAAATTTAAACCCTGAGAAAAAAGAAGAAATGCGGGCGGCATAAAATTTAACTTGAGGCGACAACTAACTTGAAAAACTCC
>NZ_BADX01000110.1:0-1729 GCF_000241365.1 Pseudoalteromonas sp. BSi20480
AAGAGCGGTTTTTTATTTTTGAGCTATGGGATGCGCTTAATCTGCTCTAATAGTATATTCGTTGTCCAATCAACGCCGTTATACGCAATATCTGGCTTGTAAAAATCACCTGCCCCTCGCGCTCTATTTACATATACTTTATTTGGCACTACAACTTTACCTAAGCCTGAAGGTAAATCGGCTAAACGTACCTCCATATACATCGAGTCAGCGCTACTGGGTGCACCAAACAACGTGGTATTTTCAAAAAGCTTAAACTTATCAAGCGCATCTAAACAAGCACTAGCGCATTGCGGCGGCACTATAACAAACACCTTGGTTTTAAAGTCACTCACTAACGGCTCTTCTGGTAGGATATTTAGCGTAGTAGACTCTCGTTATACATAAGATGGATCACCACTTTTAAGCGATAAAGCCATGCCCGCAGCTACAGCTTTAAGTACTTTAAATATTTCGGGTTGATCTTTTATTATGTCCAATAGAGACATTGCATGATACCAAACAGACTGCTGCAAATTTAACCTAAAGGTCAACAGACCCTAATCATTTAATGCTTGAGTAAACGAATCCATTCATCGGGGTTTGCTATAATAAAATCATAAGTATCTTCATTTTCTAAGGTGATTGTTATTGCATCGCTTGTTAGTGGTAAAATGCCAGCACCTGTACCTACTGACTTTTCAATTTTTACGATTGCGCTGCGTGTTAAAGTATAAGGTCCTAAACCAGCACGTTCATTGTATGGCTCAAAACGTACCTCACCTTGCGTTACATAAAATTTACCATCGGCTTTTGCCACACCGCTTTGGTACGTAGCAGTAGATGATTTGAGTATTTCATTGTTCATTCGGTTTTCCTGCTGATTGATAAATTTACTTTTATAAAATGTATGCACCTTAATACGTTATATAATTTTGTGTTGTGAGGCAATTAATTTGTACCCAAAAAGCAAAAAGTTAGCACGGCGTCTCTTTAAAAAAAATTTTCATTAATCTTGGTACAAACCTTGATACCTAATTAATATCAAAACGAATTACAGGTACGGGTTATGGCGAAATTTTTTGGAATTTATTATGCATCTGGGCTAACTCAACATCATGATTTTATTATTAATAAATTTAAAGCTGAAGATGCTAAAGTAAACAGTGGCACAATAAACGAAGTACATGAACAGGCTCTTTACTTAGCTAGTTTAGATTATGAAACCTTTGGCCCACATGCTTTTTTGCAAACAGATTCGCATATTGCAACACTGGTTGGTCACCCACTTTTAAGCGCGAACCGAAATAATGATTTAAACACCCTAAACTCACATTATACCAATGCAATGCTTACAGAATGTGAAGGTGTTTTTTGTATGGCACGGTATAACAAGGTTACGAATGTATTAAACTTAGTTACCGATTCCCTTGGGGTTCGCCCTTTTTATTATATGTATTATGAAGGTGCTTTTATTTTTAGTACCCAATATAGCATACTCAAAAACTTAGGCTTACCACTTACCTGTAATCACGAAGGAATGATGGAATATGCAACACTTGGGTATTACCTATTTGAGAATACCCATTACAACGAAATTTCGTGTATTCGCCCAGGAACTCGCCTAGAAGCATCATCTAACGGGGTTACTAAAACACAGTATTTTGACTGGTGCAGCTTTACTAAAAATAATGATAATTACGAAAAAACACTGCATAGCTTAAAGCAAGACCTATCTAACAATGTAAAC
>NZ_BADX01000109.1:0-13282 GCF_000241365.1 Pseudoalteromonas sp. BSi20480
CGTCTCTTTTTTAAGAGTGTTTTGGCTATTCAATACACTGGCCTAAGATAGGCAACATTTCACTGTGACTCTCTACCGCTGTGGGCACTACAACATAATTTATAAGGCTAAGGGTAGGAAGTAATCAGCGTATATGCATTTACATCCAGAGGTTTCAGCTAGAAGACTGTACACTATATTTGAAAACCACTTACTACCTAGAGTGATGCTGGAATAAGTATAATTGGGTTATGCTTGTGCGTAGTTTGTTTTATTGCCCAACCAGCGTTGAATGAGTGGATCTACATATTGAGGGTATTGATTTAACATCTGTTGTGCAATAGGTCTTACTTGGTTTAGGGTTTGTTTATCTCGGGTTAAATCAGCAATTTTAAATTCTGCTAAGCCTGTTTGCTTAGTTCCTAGGACTTCACCTGGGCCGCGTATTTCTAAATCCCGCTCGGCTATCACAAAGCCATCGTTACTGTCTCTAAGTACACCTAAGCGTTTTTGAGCGGTATGCGAAAGTGGTGCATGGTATAAAAGAACACAATGGGAGGCAATACTCCCTCTTCCCACACGCCCGCGTAACTGGTGTAATTGTGCTAAACCTAAGCGCTCTGGGTTTTCAATAATGATTAAGCTTGCGTTAGGTACGTCAACACCTACTTCAATTACTGTTGTAGCCACTAAAACATGTATAAGGCCTCTTTTAAAGTCGTCCATGATGGCCTGCTTTTCTGCTGGCTTCATTCGTCCGTGTACTAAGCCAATACTTAAATCTGGCAAGGCTTCCTTCAATTGCACAGCACTATCTTCAGCTGCTTGGCATTGCAGTGCTTCAGACTCATCAATGAGTGTGCATACCCAATAAACTTGGCGATCTTGTTCATTACAAGCTGATTTAACGCGAGTAATTATATCGTCACGACGCGTGTCTGGAAGTGCTACTGTAGTAATAGGTGTTCGCCCAGGTGGTAACTCATCAATAATTGAGACTTCTAAGTCGGCATAAGCTGTCATTGCTAGAGTACGTGGAATGGGGGTTGCGGTCATCACTAGTTGATGTGGATAACAGCCATTAAATTGTCCCTTTTCTCTTAGTGTTAAACGCTGGTGAACACCGAACCGATGTTGTTCATCAATAATTATAAGTACTAGGTTGTTAAATTTTACTTCATCTTGAAATAAAGCATGTGTACCTACAATCATTTGTGCTTCACCAGAGGCAATCTTTTCTAGTGTTGCTGTACGTTCTTTACCTTTTGTTTTTCCACCAAGCCATGCTACGTCTATGCCTAATTGTTTAAACCATGAGGTGAAACTTATACCATGCTGCTCTGCAAGTATTTCAGTAGGTGCCATTAAAGCTACTTGAAACCCTTGAGCTATTGCTGTTAATGCGCTTAATGCCGCAACGAAGGTTTTGCCAGAGCCTACATCGCCTTGAACTAGGCGCATCATAGGATAAGGAGATGCGAGATCAACTTTAATTTCTGACACAACACGATTTTGTGCATTGGTTGGCGCAAAAGGCAATTGTGATAAAAATTGAGGCTCTAATTTATTTGTAGAACTTATAGACACTGCTTTTACTTGCTGTCCTTGCTTTCTTACTTTTAATAAGCTTAGGTTTTGTGCAAGTAATTCTTCAAATACTAATCGCTGCTGAGCAGGGTGTGTTCCTTGCTCTAGTTCATTAACGTCGATATTACTAGGTGGGCGATGAAGCAATAATAAGGCGTCAGCTAGTGCAAGTTGAGAAGGTTGCCATTGCACGGGTAACAGTTCTTCAACAGAGTATTTATTAAGCAGCTCTACAGCTTGTTCACTTAGGGCCCTAATAGATAATTGCTTTAAACCATCTGTTGTTGGGTATACTGGCGTTAATGTTGAAGCTGTTGGCTGCTCACTTGGTGTATCACTTAAACTGTATTCTGGATGGCTCATTTCAAAGCCAACACGCCCGCGGCGAACTTCGCCGAAGCAACGTATTATTTTTCCAGGGCTTAATGCATTTTTTTGTGCTGCACTGAAATTAAAAAATCTAAGTGTGAGCCTCCCTGTATTATCATTTACTTGCACAACGAGCATACGTCTTTTGCCAAATGTGATCTGGCTTGTTTCTATTGTGGCTTCAATGCTCACGTGGCTGTGTAATGACAGTTCGTTGATGGAATAAATACGGGTTCTATCTTCGTACCTAAGCGGTAAGTGAAAGAGCATGTCTTGCACGTTTTTAATACCTAGCTTTAAAAGGCGTTCGGCCATTTTGGGTCCGACCCCTTTAAGTTCCGTAATGGGGTATTGGTTTAAGCTAGGTTTAGACAATGTAGGCTCAAATCTTTTTATTTGTGAATGAGTTAAGTGTACTCACAGGCTCGCTAAGCATCAAGCATGTTTTAAGGCGTGCCAAAATTCATCGTCAGCAATTATTTCACCTTCTTCATCGAGTGGCGGGTAAGGTAGTTTTTTTATACGGCATTGTTTAGCTATAACGGGGTGGTAGCCTTCAAAATACATAGGGTGTTTTATATCTTCGCTCAACATATTACGGTTATATAGCCCTGCCTTTTCGCGTTGATGTTGTGCTTCAAATAAAATGAGTGCTGCAGCCACAGAAACATTAAGAGATTGCACCATGCCTTGCATAGGGATAATTATGTTTTGATCGGCATGCTTAAGGGCTTGTGCTGAGATCCCTGTTTTTTCTTGCCCAACAATAATTGCTGTGGGTTTTGTGTAATCTATTTCTCTAAAATCAACGGCATCTTCGCTCAGGTGCGTGGCTAATATTTGTATATTTGGGTTGTGCTGTCGCATCATGGTTGCGGCATCATCAATATTTTTATGAAGGTGGGTTTCTAGCCAATTTTTACTCCCGCCTGAGGTGTTATTAGTTAGCCATTTTTGGTTTTCAGGCCATACAGCATGTACATGGTGGCAACCCACTGCGTCGGCACTTCTTACAATAGCCGATAGGTTATGGTGTTTGTGCACGTCTTCTAGGCACACGGTTAAGTCGGTTTGGCGACGCGATAAGACGTCTTTAATTCGTTGATAGCGATTTTGCTGCATGGTGATCCTCTTTTTTATTAATTATACGAAATTTTATGTACTAAGGCATCACTGTACGGCTAATTGGGTTTTGTAAAGAAATAAGTGTCTCGGTGGACTGGATAGCTTCTATCGCTTGAATTTTATTTATTAATACATCCTGTAAGTGGTCGATTGATTTAGCCATTACTTTAATAAAAATGCTGTAATTACCGGTGGTGTAATAGGCTTCAACAACTTCTTCGAGCGCTTCGAGTTTAATGAGTGTTTCAGGATAGTCGCGTGCATTATTTAAATTAATACCAATAAAGCAGCAAACGTCATAGCCAAGTCGCTTTGTATTTATACTTAATTGGGTGCCTGTGATAATTCCTGCTTGTTTTAATTTTTCTACACGCACATGAATAGTGCCGGCACTTACGTTAAAACGTTTCGCTAATTCTGCATAAGCTGTGCGGGCGTTTTCCATTAAAGCGTGAAGTATCTGTTTATCGAGATTATCGATTTGATAATTTTCCATTATTTTTTCTTATTTAAATTAGTGAATTCATATTTTTATCCCCTATAAATTAATCGAAATTATACATTAAAGCTATTTTAATTGTGGGTTATTGAATTAAAAGTTTAAATCGTTACAGTAACTTCATTAGCAGCATCTGTTAGGTGCGTTATTAAAAATAAAGTAAGTAACAATAACTGGGAATGAGGCCAATTATTATGAGTTCACACTATGTGCAGCAGCAGTTGCAAATAAGCAGCGTAAAGCAATTTTTTTCACGGCAATTGGAAAAACAGTTAGGGCTAGTCGAAGTGCAGGCACCTATTCTTGCAAAAGTAGGTGATGGCACACAAGATAATTTAAGCGGTCATGAAAACGCTGTAGCAGTAAATGTAAAAGCGATTGCCGATAGCCAATACGAAGTTGTGCATTCGCTAGCAAAGTGGAAACGTAAAACGTTAGGTGAGTATGGATTTAGTAAAGGTGAAGGCCTTTACACTCAAATGAAGGCACTGCGCCCTGATGAAGAGTCGCTAAGTCCTATCCACTCGGTTTACGTTGATCAGTGGGATTGGGAAAAGGTAATTTGTGAATCAACAGAACGTTCTTTAACTACCCTCAAACGTACAGTTGAATCAATTTATAAAGGCATAAAAGAAACAGAGCAATTTGTTAGCGAACACTTTTCGCTTGATCCTTTTTTACCAAGTGATATTCAATTTGTGTACAGTGAAGAGCTTCGTAAAATGTACCCTGACCTTACGGCTAAAAATCGCGAAAAAGCAATAGCAAAAAAATATGGTGCTGTATTTTTAATTGGGATTGGCGGTCAATTAGGCGATGGTCAAATTCACGATGTAAGAGCGCCTGATTATGACGATTGGTCTACACCAACGAGCGAACAATATATAGGGCTCAATGGTGATATTTTAGTATGGAATCCAATACTGGAAGATTCCTTTGAGATATCTTCAATGGGGATTCGTGTAAGCCCCGAGGTACTAAAAACTCAGTTGAGGATTACAGGAGATGATGACCGCCTGCAATTGAATTGGCATAAGGCATTATTAAAAAGTCAGTTTCCACAAACTATTGGTGGAGGTATTGGGCAATCACGTTTGGCTATGTTATTGCTGCAAAAGGAACATATTGGACAAGTTCAAGTTGGAGTATGGTCAACACAAACACATGCAAGTGTTGACGGTCTACTCTAATGAAAGATATAAGAGTGCTGCTTTGAGCACTCTAGATTCACGATGTTTTAAACTCAACTTCTACTTTGTTATTCATCAGTTTTATTGTGCAAGGTGGGTAATTACGGTTTGTTTTAAGAACTTTATCAAAAATATGTATTTCCACACCTGAATGTAAAACTGTATTGACGATTAAGTGTGTATTTGTAAGTAATTCATGAAGGTTATTCTCTAATGATGAGAGTTGCCTTTCATATTGCTCTGCTTGTTGACATAGATGTAACTGAGTAGCACCAATTTTATTGATAAGTTCGTTTTTTCTTTCTGGATCTTTAAGCAAGTCTGCTTTTTCTAATGCAGGTTGTAAGGAGTCTAATTGCTGCTCCGTTTTAGCAAGCTCTTTAAAGCACTCGTCAGTTTCAGCAGTAATATCACCGCCGGAGCTTGCTAAATTAATAACCATTTTAGCACCCGATTCGTTGCCAATTTCACCAGCAATTAATGTTGTCGCGTCTAAAATCTCGCCGCCAAATATCTTACCTTTAGGTAAATCTGGTTGACCTACCTTAAGAGCATGACGTGCCTTTATAATACAGTGGCTAGTTTGTCGCTCAATAAAAATATTTGCAGCTTCTAAATAGCAATATTGTGAGTGGGATACATGAATGTCGCCTTCACATATAAGCTTACACGAAAGCGATTTGTCGTCAGATTTTTGATGCCCAATAACGCCTTGCTTAACAGTAATATTACCGCCGGCCGTTAACTCACCAGATTCAACAGTACCAAATATTGTAATATCACCTTTGGCGGTTACTTTCATTCCAGGTTCTATATTTCGAGTAACAATCACACTGCCTTCAAAATCAATATGACCGCTTTTAACGTTGACATCGGGAATAGTAAAAATATCGTCTACGCGCATTCCGTTAGTAATTTCAATAGGCACACCTGATATGGTTGATACTAACTCTAGAGGGTTAAGTTTAGAGATCTCGGTACCCTCACCGGCAACAAGTTGTTTATTGTCACCCGGTTTCGCTGGTAGTATATCGCCAAGTACAGTAAAGCCTTCTTTTCCTGGAGTTGCGGGTTGCTGGCGTATAAGTACCGCACCAGGCTCAACACTTGCCATTTTACCAAAGTCACGCATATCAACGCTGCCATCTTCTTTTAACTTTGGGGTTTTTAGATGGTCTTTTAAAGTTCTTACTTTGGTAACGAGTTTAGTTGCTAAGCCATCACTGGGCAGGCGGCCTTGAGCCAAAATACCCTGCACAACCTCACCTGCTTTAGCAGTAAATTGCTTTTGTAATAGTTGTTCTAAATATGCTTGCTTATAACCACGAACTATACCTGCTTTGACTAGCTGTTTTTTTGCATCATCAAGGCTGAGTAAATCACCGCCTTGCGCGACGGTAAGCTCGCCAGTAGCCATCATTTTATCATCACTGATGACAACCTCTAACTTTGCATCGTATTTGGTCGCGACGATAAGTACTGGCTCTGCACTTTTATCTTTGAAGAATGCATTAATTGCGTCGTAATCAATTTTACAGTCGCAAAATTTAGACATTTCTATTGCTTCAATAACAAATGTAGCACTTGGAGGCGGGTGTTTATTTACATCGAGTAAAACATTCCCATTATGAGCAAGCTTAAACACAGCTAATCCTTTTTAACCACTAAAGTTTTAGTAAATTAATGACATAGTTACAGAGTGATAGAAATTGAAGACGGAGTCAAGATAGTAAGAATAACAATATAGTATAAAAAGAGGACAGGTGTGAGCTATAGAGTGGGTCTATAGCTCAGGAAAATATTAGTTAGTTGAAGGCAGTTCCATTATTCCGTCAATCTCAACTTGTACACCTTTTGGTAAAGCACGTACACCAATTGCTGCACGTGCAGGGTATGGCTGCTTAAAGTACTGACTCATCACTTCGTTAACGACAGCAAAGTTAGATAAATCAGTTAAATAAATATTTACTTTAACTAAGTCTTGAATTTTACCACCGGCTTCTTCACACACTGCTGTGATATTTTTAAACACTTGATGTGTTTGCTCACTAAAGTCTTCTGATATAACCTCCATAGTCTCAGGTACTAATGGAATTTGACCAGACAAGTATACTGCAGTGCCAACTTTAACTGCTTGGCTGTAAGTACCTATTGCTGCAGGTGCTTTTTCGGTGGATATAAATGCTTTGTTCATGTTTTTCCTATGTTATTTTTTTCGATAGACTTTTTGCACATCAGGCATTACGCGAATTTTTCGCATAATATTGGCAACATGGACACGGTTTTTAACCGTGACTCCAAGGTCTATCACATATAAATTACTTTCTTTTTCGTCAGTCGCTATTTCAACAATATTAGCGTGGGTTGTGGCAACTACGTTGGTTAACTTAGCTAACGCACCTTGATGATTAATAATCTCTACCCTAAGGGCTGCTATGTATTCTTTTTCAGGGTTATCATCCCATTTTACGACCAAGTATTTAGATCGTTCACTTTCCCAGCCACGAATATTTTTACATTCTTGGCGATGAACTGTTAATCCTTTACCTTGGCTTATGTGTGCAGTAATTGCATCACCTGGGACAGGGCGGCAACATTTAGAGTAATTGACTAACATGCCTTCTGTTCCAATAATGGTCGCTTTGGCTTGTTTAGTTATGTCGGTCAAGTCGTCAGAATCATTTTGCAATAAACGCTTGGCTATGAGTACGCTCATTAAATTACCAGCGCCAATTTCTACAAGCAACTCAAGTAAGGTCGAAAGTTCATGCTCTTCAAGAACGCGTGCAATATTTTCATCAGGAATACTATCTAGCTTGTTTTCGCCTAGTGCAGAGTCAAGTAAGCGTCTACCAAGCAACATAGCTTCTTCATGATGCTGACTCTTAAGGTAATTACGAATACCTAAGCGCGCTTTACCCGTCACAATAAAGTTAAGCCAAGTTGCATTAGGGTGAGCGCCTGAACTGGTGATCACTTCAATTGTTTGGCCTGTGTCTAGTGGTTTACTTAGCGGGTAAGGTTTGCGGTTAACACGCGCGCCTACACAGGTATTGCCTACGTCGGTATGAACTGCATACGCAAAATCGACCGCAGTAGCACCCATTGGTAGTTCAACTATTCGGCCATCAGGGGTGAATACGTAAATTTCCTCAGGAAATAATTCTGTTTTAACGTTTTCAATAAATTCAAATGACGACCCTGCACTTTGTTGAAGTTCAAGTAAGCTTTGCATCCACTGACGAGCACGTTGCTGAGACGTATTTCCTGCACCATCGCCAGCTTTTTTATACATCCAATGTGCTGCAACGCCTTTGTCGGCCATATGATCCATATCATGAGTACGAATTTGTATTTCTACAGGAATACCATGCGGGCCAACAAGCGAAGTATGCAACGACTGGTAACCATTTGTTTTAGGTACCGCAATGTAATCTTTAAAGCGAGTTTCAATAGGTTTATATAAATTATGCGCAACGCCTAATACACGGTAGCAGGTATCCATTGAATCGACGGCAATTCTAAACGCATAAATATCCATTACCTCATTAAACAGCAACTCCTTATTTAGCATTTTTTTATAAATGCTATAAAGGTGTTTTTCGCGTCCAGATACAGTAGCAGCAATGCCCGATTCTTCTAAGCGAGCTTCTACTTCGGTTTGAATATTGGAGATAACTTCTTTGCGGTTACCACGGGCTTTAGCCACTTCCGACTTAAGTGCACGATGGCGCATAGGGTATAATGCTTGAAAACCTAAGTCTTCCAATTCATTTTTTATATCGTGAATACCCAAACGGTTTGCAATGGGTGCGTATATTTCAAGTGTTTCACGCGCTATGCGGCGGCGTTTATCAGGGCGAAGTGCGCCAAGGGTGCGCATATTGTGTGTTCTATCGGCAAGTTTGATTAAAATAACCCGAATGTCTTGGGTCATTGCCATGATCATTTTTCGGTAGTTTTCAGCCTGAAATTCTTTTTTATCTTTAAAGCTCAGCTTATCAAGCTTACTTACACCTTCAACAAGTTCTGCGACAGTTTCGCCAAAAATCTCAGCTAAGTCTTGTTGGCTAAAGTCGGTATCTTCAATTACATCGTGCATTAATGCGGCCATGAGCGTTTCATGATCAAGGTGCATACCTGCGAGGATTTGAGTTACTTCAACGGGGTGAGTAATGTAAGGCTCGCCGCTTGAGCGAGTTTGACCTTCATGGGCCTCTCGTGCTACCACGTAAGATTTTTGTACCAGCTCTACTTCAGCAGCAGGTAAGTATTCAGAAATTTTCTTTTTTAGACCTTCAAAAAGATACATTCACACTCCAATGTTCTAGTGAAGCAAATTAGGTAACGGTAAGTTAAGAATATACGATGAAAAGAAAGGATTGCCAACGGCTATAGTAGAAATACTGCGCCGTTGGCTAAATCAGACCGGGAGGTCGATTATTGGTTGCCACCAACAATAGCAGCAACAGCAGCAAGTTCTGCTGCTTCTTGATGTTGTTGTTCTTCACGGTCGATTAAATCCATTGATGAGCTATCAACAAGGTTTAATTCAATTTCACGTAAAGCAACAACGGTCGGTTTATCGTTTTCAGGGTCTACTAGTGGAGTTTTACCACCAACAGCAATTTGGCGGGCACGACGAGCCGCAACTAAAATTAAGTCAAAACGATTACCAACTGCATCTACTGCATCTTCAACTGTTACGCGAGCCATCTCAGCACTCCAAAAATAATTTAAAAGCAAAGGCGTAGTTTACTGCACGCAGGGACTTTCGCCAATAGGTAGTGGTCAATTTTTATCAGTTTTACTGAGTATGACCTAATTAAATGCCCTTAATTTACTTCAAAAGGTCATTTAGTAATTTTTTATTACGAATTTCTTGAGCGCTTAATGTTAAACGCTGCGCCATAACAATCGTTTCGATATCACCAAAGGCAGTATCAAAATCATCGTTTACAATAACAAAATCGTACTCGTTGAAATGAGATGTTTCAGATTGTGCTTTGGCCATACGAGACGCAATAACATCTGCAGAGTCTTGGCCGCGGTTATTTAAGCGTTGTTCAAGTTCTGCTTTAGAAGGCGGTAAAATAAAAATAGTCTGCACGCTTGGCATAATTTTACGAACTTGCTGTGCACCTTGCCAGTCTATGTCTAAAAATACATCTATGCCTGCGTCAAGTTGCGACTCAATAGCTTGTTTTGATGTACCGTAATAGTTATCAAAAACTTGTGCCCACTCAAAAAAATCATCTTTGGTAATTAATGCTTTAAACTCATCTGTAGTTACAAAGTGATAGTGAATGCCATTTTCTTCACCTGGGCGAGGTGAGCGAGTGGTGTGCGATACCGATACTTTCATATCTGCATGTTTCTTAAGTAAGGCATTAATTAAGCTAGACTTACCTGCACCTGATGGCGCTGATAAAATAAATAAGTTTCCGCGAGTTTGAGCCATGTTTTTCTCTATCAAAAAATAAACAGGCTTGAGTTATAAATAACCCAAGCCTTTAATTATTACATTGTACTTTATTTAGCTATTTGTGCTCAAGTGAGTCACAGGCGTACTTTACGCTATTCAATATTTTGGATCTGCTCACGCATCTGTTCAATTAGAACTTTAAGCTCCACTGCTGCATTAGTAATATCGCTATTAATAGACTTAGAGGCGAGGGTATTTGCTTCTCGGTTAAACTCTTGCATCATGAAATCTAGGCGACGGCCACATGCGCCGCCTTTTTTAAGAATTTTTTTAGTTTCTTTAACATGAGACTTTAAGCGGTCGAGTTCTTCGGCTACATCTTGTTTTTGTGCCAGATAAATTAGTTCTTGCTCAAGACGAGACTCGTCAATATTTGTCGTTAAATCTTCCAATTTTTGTTCAAGTTTCTCACGCTGCCATTTAGTAATTTCTGGCATGTGAGTTTCTACAGTGTTTACTTGCTCTATAATTGCATCAAGGCGAGTTGCTATCATCTCTTCTAAATTTGCGCCTTCATCACCCCGTGCTGATTTAAAGTCTTCTATTACTTCATCAAGCCCTGCAATTAGCGCTGTGTTTACGCTGTCCATATCCAGTTCTTCGGCTTCCATTACACCAGGCCAGCGTAAAATATCAACAGGGTTTATCTCACCATTACTTTGCTGTTGAACCCATTTAGCACTATTTATAAGTTGTTCAGCCAATGCTTGATTGATTGATAACTCACCAACATGAGCTGGGTTTGCAACAAACTTTAAAAATACTTCTACTTTACCGCGCTGTAGATGTTTACGTAAGCGTTCACGAATAACAGGCTCCATCCCACGAAATTGCTCTGGTGCGCGAATAAAGGTTTCAAGGTAACGTTGGTTAACTGATCGAACTTCCCAAGTGCCAGTGCCCCAATCGCCTTTTATCTCGCGACGCGCATAAGCTGTCATACTGTGGATCATGGATGGTTTCCTAAGTTTTATAATACATAATTAATTATTATTATACCGAAACACTCTCCAACCTCTAGGGAAAATTTAAGTAGCTGAATGTTTTGCAACCAGGTATTTGTTAAATCAGCATGGTATCTGTACTCACATACACTTATAATGTGGCAAATTATGAATTAAGGGGATCGTCAATGCGTCCAAGCCAAAGAACACCAAATCAAATTAGACCCGTATCATTTACACGTAATTATACTTTACATGCAGAAGGGTCTGTACTTGTTGAATTTGGTAATACCAAAGTACTTTGTACAGCTACGGTTGAATCGGGCGTTCCGCGTTTCATGAAAGGCCAAGGTAAGGGATGGATAAATGCTGAGTACGGCATGCTTCCAAGGTCAACACACACGCGCAATGCTCGTGAAGCGTCTCGTGGTAAGCAAGGTGGCCGAACAATGGAAATTCAACGTTTGATCGCACGTGCACTTCGCGCTGCAGTTGATTTAAAAGCACTTGGCGAAAACACAATTACTATTGATTGTGATGTCATTCAGGCCGATGGTGGAACACGCACAGCATCAATAAGCGGTGCTTGTGTTGCACTTGTCGATGCACTAACCCACATGCGTGCCAAGGGTATGATTAATTCAAACCCGCTTAAGCATATGATTGCTGCGATTTCAGTTGGCATATATAAGGGCCAAGCTATAAGTGATTTAGAATATATTGAAGACTCAGCGGCAGAAACTGATATGAATGTAATTTTAACTGAAACAGGTAAAATTATTGAAGTTCAAGGCACGGCAGAGGGCGAACCGTTTTCGTTTGATGAGCTTGATGAGTTACTTACATTAGCAAAACACTCTATTAGAGAGATCATTGACGTTCAAAAGCAAGCATTAGCATAAATAAGTGGGTAGCAAAAAATGAAAGATTACCAAAAAGAATTTATTGAATTTGCGCTAGAAAAGCAGGTACTGAAGTTTGGTGAGTTTACCCTTAAATCAGGCCGTACTAGTCCATACTTCTTTAATGCAGGCTTATTTAACACTGGACGTGATTTAGCACGGTTAGGCCGTTTTTATGCTGCAGCTCTAGAAGATGCGGCTATAGAATATGATGTTTTATTTGGACCAGCTTATAAAGGTATTCCAATCGCTACCACCACAGCTGTAGCATTAGCAGATCATTACAACAAAGATGTACCTTATTGCTTTAACCGCAAAGAGAAAAAAGCGCATGGTGAAGGCGGTACATTAGTAGGCTCACCATTAAATGGTAAAATAATGCTGGTGGATGATGTGATCACTGCGGGTACCGCAATTCGCGAATCAATGGAAATCATTGCAGATAATGGCGCAGACTTAAGTGGTGTATTAATAGCACTAGATCGTCAGGAAAAAGGTAAAGCTGAGCTCTCTGCTATTCAAGAGGTTGAGCGCGACTTTAATACACAGGTAATCTCTATTGTTAAACTTGCTGATTTGATTAGTTACCTTGAAAACCAAGGGACAATGGGTGAACATTTAGTATCAGTAAAAGCGTATCGTGATAAATACGGCGTAGCCTAAAATATAAAGCCTCGCATTGCGGGGCTTTCTTTTGACCTTTAAAAGAGCTTATTTAATGAAAGATGTATTCAAACCAAATGGATTAGGGTTCAAGCGTGTATTTAAAGCCACATACTGCTCCTATCTAGGATTTAAAGCAGCGTTTAAAGAAGAAGCTGCATTCAGGCAAGAGTTACTGATCTGCATAATCCTTTTTCCTTTTTCATTTCTGCTGGCATCTTCATTACTTCATTGGGCAATTCTTATGTGCTCACTGCTAGTGGTATTAATTGTTGAATTATTAAACTCAGCAATTGAAGCACTCACTGATCGTGTAAGCACAGAACTTCATGTCTTGTCAGGCAGAGCAAAAGATATGGGCTCTGCAGCCGTCACGCTTTCACTAATGATCCTTGTGATCTTGTGGGGAGTGAGTTTGTATATGAAGATCGTTGGATCTTAGCCTACCGTTTCAAAGCAAAATTGACGATACATGTTAATAAAATGAAAGGAATGTTGTTTTTTTAGTGTGTTTAGTTTAAAAACTCATCGAACAGCAT